>JBEQCC010000369.1:0-3956 GCA_041639455.1 Pelosinus sp.
TTCTAGGCAGCACGCCTATCACACTGCTCAGGCAGTAAATGCCATTCGCCCTACAATGCTGAGTGCATTAACGTTGATGATGTACCGGGGAAGTGAGCTGCGTGCTGAATACGAACGTGGGGAATTTGAAATTCTATCGCCGTCAGAAATCATGGATGAATTGCATGAGCTGATTCATGCTATTGATTTACCTTATGAATCACATTGTTTGTTCCGTAGCAATCATATATCCAACTATGTGGCTTTAGCAGGTACGTTGCCTCAAGATAAGGAAAAGTTGCTGTCTGACAGTAAGAAGGCAATCGAATATTTGTCGACTATGACAGAGTGGGATCCTTATAATAATGTTGAACAATAGGTGCAGTACTGCCATTGTTATCTAATAGGAGGAGGCTAGGAGCGGTGGGACATGGTATTTTGAAAAAAATGATAAAGTATATATATGTAATCACTATGATACTGCTGCTTTCTCAGACTGTCATTGGCAGTGCAGGAGCATTGGAAGAATACGAAGAGGCCAGGAGCCTATATTTAGCTGCTGTTGCCTGTACGGCTGCATATAGTGATCGAGCAGGAAATATTGCCAGGAGTGCTCTGGAACAAGATGGCTGGAAAATACAGTCCTATAGAGAAAAAAGTGATCAGGCAGATGTTAGGTTCTTGGTCGCTAGAAAAATTCAGCAAGGGGATACAGTGCCTTCTTATTTGCTTTCTGTAGTGGGAACTGAAAATGTAAAAGACGTTAAAGTTGATTTGCGCGTGAGTAAGGTTTATTTTGCTGGAAAAACTCTTGAAGAATTCACCGCTAATTCCTTGCTCAAAGATATACCAGATTCTGCTCCAAAAGTGCATAAGGGCTTTAATCAATATGTTCAGACGGGATTCAGTAGAGAAATACTTGCAGAAGGTGTCAATTCTGAAAAATCATTGCTGGAAATGTTGCTGGGCGATAAGGAAAAAAAGGTATATTTAGTAGGTCACAGTTTAGGCGGTGCTGGAGTTACTATTGGTGGAGCAAGGCTTCTTGATATGGGGGTAAAGCCGGAACAGGTTGAAGTGATTACCTTTGGCGCGCCAGCAGTAGGCAATAAAGCTTTTCGTGATAAATTTGAGCCTGCTTTACATCTTACTCGCGTTGTAACCACTGGAGATCCTGTAACTGGAGCATTGCAAAAACTAGTGGGGGGATATGAGCAGTTTGGGCGAGAGATTCGTTGGCAGACTCCAAGTAATCAAAATGCCGATCCTCATCAAATTACTTTATATTTGGATTTGGCGATTAAGAATTATTATCAAAAAAGACAGCAGGCTGTGGCAGCGGGAGAATTGTCAATACCAAATGAGACAATAGCGACTACTGACAAGCCAAGAGTATATATTGCACCGATCAAAAACCAATTGCCGGAAGAACTGCGTGGAGAATTTTCTTATATGAAGGAAGCGCTGTATGATGAGTATCGAAATACTTTACCAGGATATGTGATAGACACAGGAGAAGCAAATGACGATATCTTTAAAAAAGCAATTGCTGCTAATTGTGAGTGGGTGGTAGTATCTGAAATTCAAGGTCGTAAGGTTAAAAATGAGGAGCATACAAGTTATATTACATTAGAACAGCGCGTATATCAGGCAAAGAGTGGTGCTATTGTTACTGCAGCCAGTTACGGGAGCAGTACGCGGGATCTTACCTCTCTGGAAGCTCTTATTCATAATTCTAAGAATATGAGTCAGAGCAGGCAGGATTGGCTAGGGACGTTTGATAAAAGTAAAATTTAAGATATCGCTTAGTAAGAAAGCACGGAGCAATGCTCCTGCTTTTTTTTGTAGAATTTATAAGTTTTAGAGGAAACGCTAAACACGTTATTTTGGAGTTAAATTTTAAAGGCGGATTTTGCACTAATCTTAAGTGAAGTAATTTGTCCTTTATTATGTCGAAAATTCAGAATATAATGCGGTTAAGAAATTCTAACTGGTTCTGACGTGTATGTATTGATAAAGGGGTGAAAGTGTTATTCTTACTTTTCGTTGCCGTCAAATACTAAAAAAAATAATTGATGCAAAACGATCTTTGAAGATTAAAGAATTAGCAGATGAATTTCATGTTAGTATCAGAACGATTAAATATGATCTGGAAAATATTCGTTTATGGTTGGAGAAACAAAAGGAGCAAAACGTTCAATTAGAGTCCAAGACCAATCGCGGTATATGGCTTAGTGGTGAATTAAAGGATAGCAAGAGAATACGCAGTATGCTGGATAATGGAGTAGGTATGGTGCTGCTTCTAAGTCAAGAAGAACGAAGCAAGCATATTGCCTTGGAATTATTGCTTCATAAAAAGTTTGTTACTCTGAATTCTCTAGCGGAAAAGATGGGGGTTAGCCGCAATACAGTAATTGGTGATATGCAAAGGGTAGAGCAGCTTTTGCAAAACTGGCGTATTGAATTGGAACGAAAAGCCCATTATGGTATACGCGCTGTTAGCTCAGAAGTGAATCGCCGCTTAGCGTTGGAATATGTAGTGCAGAGTTTTTTAAACAGTAATGAAATGTCATATATTTTACAAAGTATTATACATGAGCATGAATTTCCATCTCGGGTAGGTAATGTGGTCACTACTTTTCTGCTGGAACATAAAGAATTAGAATATGTATGTCAGGCGGTTAGGCATATTTTAAGGCATATTAGGGAGAAGAGAGTGCAATATCTTTCTGATCGAGTGCTGGTTGGTGTGTTGATACGTTTTTGTGTTGTTATCCAAAGGATTAAAACAGATAATAGCCTTGCTGAGTCCTATGCTGGGGTTGCTATAAAAGCAAAGGAACATTCTCTTTATCGTATTTTTAGTGAAGAAAGTGTTATATTGGCAAATCATTTGGGAATAGAGATATCTGATACTGAAATTGGTTTTATCTGGTTACAGTCTCTTGGCAATGGCGTGTATCACAATGAACAACATCATGATAGCTCTGGACAGCCAGCAATTACAGCGATAACTGCAAGAATTATCAATAAAGTAAGTAAAAACCTGAAATTGACTGTTACGGATGACACAGAGTTGTTTGATAGCTTATTAGCACATCTGACCGATAAATTAGCAAAATATGAATATGGTGTTATTGATCCTAATCCATTGGTAGCGGAAGTGATTCAATCCTATCCAGAAATGTTTAAATATGTGAAACAAGTATGTTCCGAAGTATTTGAGGAAATTAGCGTATTTTTGACGGATCCCGATTTGGCGTATATTGTTCTTCACTTCCAAGCCGCATATGAGAGAAGATACGGGAGATCTCGATTTAAGGCGATTGTGATTTGTGGTACAGGGCGGGGCACTGCCAGATTGCTTAAGACTAGATTAGAAAATGAAATAAAAAGCCTAAGTGTTTTGGGCTATTGTTCAGTATTAGAAATCGATCAAGTCCTTAAAATGCAGTCTATTGACCTAGTTATCAGTGTATTGCCGATTGAAGCAGAATGTCCCGTAGTTGTCGTTAACTCCATATTGAGCCAACGAGATATTATAGCAATTCATGAGGTTTTAAAAAAAATAGGTGGTACGCAATTAGAATATACTCATGAGATTCTAGAAAAAAAACATGACTTTACGGAAGAGTTTATGTTAATGCGCAGAAACATTAGTTTTACAGAGCTGCCTTTTATAGAAAGTATTTCACAAGATGTCATTAGTAAGGGTTTCCAACTCGGGATGTTAATTACAAATGAGTTTAAGGAATACCTCTCTGAACAGGCAGCTGCTGGTTTAATGCTTCATATTTTACTAATGGTAAATCGGCTGGCTTTTGGCTCCCCCTATGTTGATTTTAATTATAGTGACCAGCCTGAAAGTAAACGATTAGCTGAGTTACGTTGTAAATTGACCAACTTGTTGGGGGAAGAGCATTGTAATATACCAAAGAGTGAAATTAGTGCAATGCTTCGATATTTTTCATAAGGGG
>JBEQCC010000370.1:0-3951 GCA_041639455.1 Pelosinus sp.
GGCAAAACTTCGCAGGAATAATGGTTCTTATTTCAAAAAGTTTTAACGAAGTATGGCGCAAAAAGCGCCGTCAGTGGCCGTTTTGATAGTTTTCAGACATGCCCTAAGAATTCAATGACACCTTCTACTAATTTACCGCCTAAATATACCGTTCCGTCTAAATCCAGAATAAAATATTTTACCTTATGTAAAATATCTTGCGCTTGGCTTTTCACTGCCATTTCATTCATTTATGCTTCTTCCTTCTTTAAATAATCATAAACCTCATGGGCAAATTCTTCTAAAAGTCCAAGGTCAGATAAGAAATTAAGGATGGTATATCTTGTCCGAACTTCTTTCGCCATCAGGATACCATTGATGACATGTTGTTCATCAATGCCGACTTCCCTGGGGCGGCTCGCTCCTCCGGTCTGTTTAAGAATGGCTGTAATCTCTCTTGCCGAAGGTATACTCTTAACGATATCGATAATTTCGTCCATATTTTCTTGAATGGTATGAATCCTTGCAATTCTCTTCGCTACCGAGTTTCGTTGTTCTTTTTCATTGATATGAATAATTTCCTGGGCAGCCTTTTGATAGATTCTTTCAACACTTTTTTTCCATTGATCCTGATCAAATGAATTGGCTTTGCTAATAGCGTCGTCAAAATCAATCGTTGATTGGGCTACTAGTTCGCTCAACTTTGCCGTAATTACGGCAGCAATCCCTACCTTTGTGCCATGGAGTACAGCTTTCTTCTGTTCAAATAAAAACATCATCTCCCAATAATGGGCTAGGTGATGCTCTGAACCGGAAGCGGGTCTGGAATTGCCGACAAAGCTCATGGCAATCCCCGTCACTACCAGGGCTTCCATCAAGTTTTTAATAGCGCCTTCGTCTCTGCTTTTTATTCCTTCTACGTTATTGATACATTTTTCCATGGATTTCGTAACCATTTTTACAACTACATCGCAATAATATTCACCATGAATCACTCTACCCAATTTCCAATCCGTTAAAGCTGAATATTTCCCAACAATATCTCCAAAACCAGCGATAATCATATTCATAGGTGCTTGCTTTACTATAGTAATATCTCCAATGATGGCTTTGGGGCAGACACATTCAAAAGAGGTTTTGAGATTATCAACAATTAAGGCGGCTCCGGTGGAAGCAAAGCCGTCCATGGAGGGGGCCGTTGCTACAATAATAGTTGGAATGCTGATCTTGTGGCTGACAAATTTAGCTAAGTCATTGAGTGTACCCGTGCCTATGGTAACAATTACATCTGTATCCTTTTCCACTTGAATCAATAATGTGCCTACGGCTGCTTCGTCAGGAACCAGTTCTCCTTCTCCTTGAAATACAAATTTTTTGTATGCAAAGTTTACTTGCCTTAAGGCTTCTTCTACCTGCTTGCCAGCGACTTCATCCGTATGAAGATCGGCAATGATTAATGCTCTTTTATATTGAAATTCTCTTAGACATTCAGGCAGTTTATCAATCCCATCCTTTTCGATTAGAATACGATCAATCGCAACGCGATGGGCCTCTTTACATTCACAATGTATTTCATTACCTAAGAAATCTTCTATCTCTAAGCGCTCAATCCTATCTAGTGTTATATTCATCTTTGCTGCTCCCTTATCACCAAATTTCCTTTTAAAACATGTAAACGAATCGAACCACAAAAGCACAAAGGGTTCTATTTATATTTGTACCTTTGTGGTTGATACATTCTATAGCCTCTTAAAATATACCTAAAATTCCTGTAACAGCGCCTAAGGCGATTAAGATACCCATTAACTTAATAGGAGAAACACCCTTCTTGACCATTGAAAGAACAATTAAGGTTAATGCCAGCGGGATCAATCCTGGCATGAGTTTATCAAGCAAATCGGTCTGTAAGTTAAACTTCACTTGACCTACATCGAAACTAATTAAAGTTTGCAGAGGAATAAACCGCCATACCAGCCCTCCCATGACAAGAGTTCCCAAAATTGATGCACCTTCAATTACCTTATTAATCATGCCACCTTCTAAAATTTGCTCCACTGCCTTCTTGCCATAGGTATAGCCATTCATCCACATGGTAAGTTGAATGGTAGTCATAATAGTAAATTGCGCAATTAAGAAGATTATGGGACCTGCAAGATTTTGATTATTGGTAATGCCAATGCAGATCGCAAGCATAATGGGAGTAATAATCCCTTGGGTTAATGTATCCCCAATGCCTGCTAAAGGTCCCATTAAGCCAGTCTTAATTCCATTGAAAGCGCCATCAGTAATCGGCTTGCCATTGGCTTTTTCTTCTTCCATGGCAATGGTAATTCCATGAATCACAGCGCCGCATATAGGCTCTGTATTGAAAAAGGATAAATGCCGCTGTACTGCTGCCTTGGCATCTTCTTTATCAGGATATAATTTTTCAATAACAGGCAGCATGGAATGAGCAAATGCAGTAGCTTGCATTCTCTCATAGTTATAATTGGATTGGGCGAACATGTACCATCGAAACCAAGATTTAAGCACATCATTCTTTGTTAATGTCTTTGCAGTTTGCACGCTAACTTACCTCCTTCATATTTATACGTTGATATCTTTTTTACCGGAATAACGCAGGGAAGTTACTGTCAGGGCTAACACAATACCCATAATGGCAATAATCAAGATGTCCTGTTTGAAATATACGGATAAAATAACACCTAAGACAAAAAATGGCATGGTAAAGGAATTGCCAATCAATTTTAAATTCATGGCGATACCCAGAGCAGGCAGCATGGCACCGATTACCGCAAACACATGCAGTACGCTGGGACTCATCACTCGCAGCATTCCTGATACAGCATCCGGTCCATAGAAGACTACCAAGGTGGCAGGAATAAAACTAACTAAGAATAGCAAAATCTGAGGGGGAAATACATTAATAAAGGCTAACCGCCTTACATTGCCTTTTTCGACCTCCTTATCCGCCCAATGGACAAAAAAGGAATTCACCGTCATTTTAGCAATCCAGAGTACCGTTGCAATAGTTCCTAAGGGTACTGATATCGCCATGGCAGTGGCTACATCCAGGTTGGAAACTAAAGCAAGAGCCGTTCCAACGTATCCTGCAAAGGAAGGGTCACCCATTTGGGCACCACCGGCTGAAATAAATCCTAAATAAATCACATTGATGCCCGCACCAATTAATGCCCCTTCTAAGGGCTGACCTAAAATGATGCCGGTAATAAATCCAGCTACCAACGGTCGGTTAAAGGTAAAGAAACCAACATAGGTAAACCAAGGACTCCATGAAAGATAATAAAAGATCCCGATTAACGCCGCCTGTAAAAAAGAAATGTGCATACTTTTTCCTCCTTTATATTGCAAGCATCACATGCTTTGAAGATTAAATCATCGTTGCCATTGGTATTTTATTTGCATCCGGAACAATTTGTACAAAAGCATCCACACCAAGAGTCAATAACTCTTTGAATATCGCTTTTTCTTCTGCCGATATGGAAATATTTCTGTAGAGCTGCTTTCTGCCCTGTGTTGCTCCCATACCGCCTAAATTTAAGTGGGCAATGGTAACTCCAGCCTTTATAAGACCAAGTACGGTTTTGGGCGTCTTAACTAAAATAATAACTCTTTCGCCAGTATCATCTCCCGCTAGTGTTACAGCGGCATCATGAGTATTAAAAATATCTACTTTTATAGAAGACGGTGCCGCCATCTTAAGCACTTTTACCATAAAAGAATCTTCAGCTACCTCATCATCCACGACAATAATTCGATCTGCTTTGGTGATTTTTGTCCAGGCTGTAATCACCTGACCATGTATTAATCGGTCATCAATTCGAGTCAGAACAATCTGTAACATAACATCCACCTCTTCTTACTTATTCGTTTCATCAAATATTTCAATTTCTTTAAAAAGTTCCCTGATTCCCGTGATACCTGTCTGGATACATACATTCGTTAACTCAT
>JBEQCC010000371.1:0-3914 GCA_041639455.1 Pelosinus sp.
GCTTTAGGTTTGGGAATGAATAGCTCTGTATATAGTTTAACCGTTGATACTGCAGGAAACATATATGCTGGTGGTTTTTTTACATCAGCGGGCAGTAGT
Source organism: Pelosinus sp. (assembly GCA_041639455.1). GTDB lineage: Bacteria > Bacillota > Negativicutes > DSM-13327 > DSM-13327 > Pelosinus. The sequence goes on from JBEQCC010000371.1 coordinate 100, forward strand.
GATGCGCATTATATTGCCAAATGGGATGGCACAAACTGGTCTGCTTTAGGTTTAGGAGTGAATAGCGCTGTGCATGGATTGACGGAAGATATATCAGGAAATTTGTATGCCGCAGGTGTATTTACAGTAGCAGGAGGCGTGCCAGCAAATTACATTGCCAAATGGGATGGAACAAACTGGTCGTCCTTAACTTCTGGTATAAATAACCCTGGTAATGGGTTAACTATAGATACGTCATCTAATATTTATGCAGGCGGAAACTTTACAACTGCAGGGGGGCTGTCAGTAAACTATATTGCTAAATGGAATGGCAGTGCTTGGTCGTCTTTGAGTTCTGGCATGAATTCGACTCTATATTGGGGTGAAGGCATTTCAAATGTATTGCAAGTTAATTAATACAGGGCGGCTCTTTGCTACTTTGCGTGGAATGAATAAAATATCTGCGCTAAGATATGGGGAATGAAACGAGCCAAAGAGGATAAAAATGTCAGAATCTAGCCAAGGATTTTTCATACCAGTAGAAGCATTGGGTATGATGACCCCTGAAATTTAGACCAAAAAATTGGTGTAAGATAGAGAGTCCTTGAGCGAGGGACAATCAATCTTAAGGGGTTTGATAATGGGGTTTCCCGACGAGATCAAGCAGAGTTTTTCCAAAAGGCGTGAACAGATTGAAGCCAGGATTAAAGAGATGAGCAAGGGAATGCGCATGAGCTCTGATAAAGCTACGGATTTTATTACTCTCTCGACACGTAAAAATAAAGAGTCCCTTGATCGTGAAATCCTGCATCATTCATGGGAAAACGAACTCAAAAGTAAATTTTCTGATTTTAATCCAGAGCAGCTTAAAAAAGGTACTGAGATTGATCAAAATGCGCTTTTAATAGCAAGGGAAGCGCTTATAGAAGCCACGCATCATTTTGCAGAATCACGTCTGGTTTTTAGCACGTCAGATTTAGTTACCAAGGCTTTGCAATTTTCTTTGGGTAAAACTTCCTTTAGTGATATTAACGCGATGGTTAAGGAATTGCAGCAAGACAATACTTTGGTGTCTTTGAATGCTGATGAACTGACGAGCAAAGATATTTTAGGCTTTGAGGATGGGCTTTTAAAAACAGTGAAGCATATTGCTGGGCAGGATAATACTGTTGGAATTAAAGAGAGCGTTTTAGAAAAAACAGAGACTTCAGAGCATCAAAAGCAAGCAATCCGCGCCATTCTTGAAGGGCAGGGCAATATTGCACTTGTGAATATGAGCTTGCATGAACACCCAGAGCGCTTTATTGAAGGTTTAATGAATACAGCTGAGCACAGCGGCAAAACGGTAAAAGTGCTCTCGCCGACTAAGACAGGGGCGGCTCAACTAAAAAAGGGGATAGAGCGAAAGTCCTTTAATGCCTGGCAATGGGTCATGAACCATTTTAAAGCGGAGGCTGTAGGAACAGTAAAAGGGTATTTGTATCAAAAGGAGAATGATCCGTTAGCATCTTTAAACGAAGGAAAAGACCTTTTGATTATTGATAGCGCACATAAGTTAGGGTATCAGGATTTAGAAGGTCTACTTGTTGCCAGTGAATCTCAAGGGATAAAACTGATCTTTTTAAATTCTGATGAAGCACTTAAAGGTTATGGGACTGGTAATCCGGTGGAGTTGATGCGTAAGGCTAAAGTTCATGAAGTAAACTTACGAGAGAGTGTAACTATGCCGCTTGCTATTAATACCATGGTTTTAGAGGTACCCGATGACAATGCACGTGCGAGGACAATTGCAAAACACTATGCCGCGCTTGATAGGAAAGGCCAAGGGGACACACATGTTTTAGCGCACAGTCAAAAGCAGGTGGATGTTTTAAACACTGAAATTCGTGAAGCTTTAAAAAGTGAAGGGCAGCTTGGTCAAGAAGAGGTAAGTTTAAGAATTTTAAGACCCGTCTATCTCTCCAGTGTAGAGAAAAAGTATGCAACACAATATCACAATGATATGGTGGTACGGCGTTTTGCTGATGGAGGAGCGCGCAGTTATTGGGTGGCCAAACATATTGCTGCGGATAATCTTGTGGTTTTGCTAAATGAGCAGGGCGAAAAAGTTTTTTGGAATCCACAAAAAGAAGCCTGGCGTGCCTCTGTATTTAAACGAGAGAGCATTGAAATCGCGAGAGAAGAGCGCTTGCTTGCTATTGCTGAAATAAAGGAGCTTAGCATTGGGGCAGGCGATAAATTGCGAGTTGAAGGGATCGGTCATGCGAAGATCAGTTTATTAAATGAAAGCACAGGCGAACTCATTCAAACATCCAAGCAGGTTCTCGATGAAAGCCCTTTAAAATATGCCTATGCAACAACCATTGGCAATGCGGAACGGACCAAACGCAAGAATGTCATTTTAGATATCAAAGGCTTTGCAGCAAATCAGGCCGTGATGAATGAAATAAAGGGGCGAGCAACAGAATCCATTGATATTTTAACAGATGATGAGACAAAGCTTGTCATTCATGCGACAAAAGAGCAATTAAAGCTGACTACAATGGATACCTTAATGGCGCAGCAGAGGGAAATCCCTGAACTACATAAATTCATCAGTGCTAATACCTTTAAAAATCTAGAGTCTGACTTTACAGCGATCGCAGAACTTTTTAAAGACAAATTCCAGGTCATTGACCAGAGGAGTTTAGTCCAAAAATCGCTTGATTTTGCAGTTGCAAAACTCTCAGAGCGGGAGGCAGCCTTTGGTCATGATGAACTCATTAAAACGGCATTAGCTCATGCGCTGGGGGGAGAGAGTCCTATCACCAAGGTTGAGCTTGATCAGCACCTCAAGCAGCACCAAGAGAGCGGTGATCTTATTTTATCAGAGGCGGGGACGTACTGGGTAACAAAAGAGGCCATAGAGTGCGAGCGCAAAATCATTTCGATTCTAAAACAATCAAAGGATATAAAAGACTCTCTCATCTCATCAGATGAAGTCCACTGGAAGCTTGATGGCAGTCACTTAACCCAAGGCCAAAAGGATGCAGCCCATTTAATTCTAACGGCCAAAGATCGCTTTGTGATGGTTCAGGGAGATGCGGGAACAGGCAAAACTTCGATGGTCGCAAAAGTGAAAGAAATATTGGCGGAAAGGCCTGAGATTAAGATTATCGGGCTGGCACCCACGCATCAGGCTAAAAATGAATTGGAGGCGATCGGGATTCCCTCACAAACGCTCAAAAGCTTTTTAGTGGAGCAGAGGGAAGACACCTTGGATTTGAGCCACACGCTCTTTATCCTTGATGAATATTCGATGGTCTCAAATAAAGATGCACTCGATTTTATGGAAGTCATCACCAAACACAATGCGAGAGCGGTTAAACTCCAAGACGTTAAACAATTAGAGGCGGTCCCCGCCGGTCGCCCCGCATTTATTGAATTAAAATCAAAGCAAATCAAAGTCGCTTACATGAATGAAATCATTCGGCAGCAAAACAAGGAAGGCCTTGAAATTGCCAAGGCTGCTGCAACTGGCGATGTAGAGAAAGCCCTCAGCATTGCTGAAAAAGTTGATGCCACAGCGTTTATCGAACGCGATGAAAGCAGGATGAGTATTGATGAGATGATTCGGCTCAAGGCCTCTGTCGTAGAAGTCCCCCCAGAAGAATTAGAACATGCAGCCGCAAGAGAGTTTGTTTTGAGAACACCTGAAACAAGAAATGGCAGCGTATTGATTGCACAGACCAATGAGCGGCGAGAGCATTTAAACAGTATTGTCCGAGATGAATTAAAACAAGCAGGAGAACTTCCCCATGAGGGGGTGCTGTTAGAGCGCTTGATCAGCGTAGACA
>JBEQCC010000372.1:0-3909 GCA_041639455.1 Pelosinus sp.
CTCACTCGAATCTCATAAATATGAATGTTTTGCTCCCTTATGATCTCCAAGGAATCACGCAGACCAAAACCGACACCTTCTAAAATGGCCCGAGTCATATGCCCTCGGCCATGGGTCATAGTCAGCCCTACAAAAGTTCCCCTAGCATTTGGGTCACTATAGGGAGTTCGTTCTCCCATCAGATAGGGCAAAAAGAGCAATCCTTCGCTCCCAGGCGAAACTCTTGCTGCTTCTTCCAACAACGCAGCATAACCAGCAGCATCTAATTGACAGACCTCTTCCACCCACCATTTCAAGCAGGAAGCAGCAGAAAGCATGACTCCCATGACATGCCATTTTCCATTGGCATGACAAAAAGAGTGGAGGCGATTTTCGCTGTCGACAGAATAATTCTCCTGGCAGGCAAATACTACACCCGAGGTACCTAATGCCACCGACACCGTACCGACCGTTACCACACCTGTACCTACCGCGCCGCTCGCCTGATCACCACCGCCTCCGACAACGATAGTACCACTATGAAGTCCCGTTTCCTGTGCAGCCTGCTTTGTTACACTGCCCGTTACCTCATAGGATTCATAGCATGTAGGCAATTTTTCCTCTGATAAACCCAGAATAGTAAGCATTTCTGACGACCAACAACGATGGGCTACATCAAAAAACAAGGTTCCCGATGCATCGGTTGTATCTGTTGCATATTCCCCTGTCAATTTCCATCGTATGTAATCTTTGGGCAATAAAACGTGTTCGATCTGCTCATAAATCTCTGGACGATTCTTCCTTACCCATAGAACCTTAGGAGCGGTAAACCCCGTAAGGGCTTTATTGCCTGTATATTCAGACAATTTGCCCCCTAATCTTTCACTTAGCTCATCACATTCATCCTGAGTACGTTGGTCACACCATAACAAAGCCGGCATCAGCACATGATTGTATTTATCAAACAGAACCAAGCCATGCATTTGCCCACTTAAGCCAATTCCCTCCACTTTACCTGGTATTTTTTGAGGATCAATCAAAATCTCTCGGATTCCTTCACGGACAGCATTCCACCAATCTATAGGATTTTGTTCCGCCCAACCGACCTTAGGATAATAGACAGGATACTCTTTCGATACTGTTCGTAATACACTTCCCGCTTTATTTAGTAACAGCAGTTTTACAGAAGATGTGCCTAAATCAATTCCTAAAAAACTCATTCCGCCTTATCCCCCTTTGATCATTCGATAACTTTTTCTTTACTTTTGTATAAGTTCGTTGCTCCGATAAACTAACCAAATAAAAAAATATAGCGAAATCGTATCACCGTCCTTACATTTATATACTATTATCTTTATTGTTTGTTGCTCAGATAAACTAATTCGATATTTACATGTATGTTCCTGCTAACTAAAACTAGATATTTTAGTTAGCAGCTGTAAAAAGCATATTCATGAAACCGGTGACGCATAGAGTCTGGAAATGACCAATGCAGCAGCTCCCATTGCACAGGCATGCATATTAAGCTGAGAAGGCAGGATTTTCACCGAAAAATATTTAGAAGCAAAACAACGTTTCCCAGCCTCTTTTCTCAATTCATCCATCAGAATATCACCGGCTAAAGGCAGGCTATTCCCAATGATGACAAGCTGAGGATTAAATGCATTAATAAGATTGGCCACGCCAATACCAAGGTATTTACCCACATACTCAAATGCCCTTCGAGACACATCGTCCCCTGCAATAGCGTTATCTATAATATTAAATATGGTCGATTCTTCCACACACATATGCTCTTTCATATAGCGAAATAGGGCTTTTTCCGAAGAATATTCTTCTAAGCAGCCTGTATTGCCACAAGAACAAGGTATCCCATCGAGAGAGACTGTCATATGCCCAATTTCACCTGCTAATCCCCTTGACCCGCGATAAAGTTCATTATTAATAATAATTCCCGCTCCAATTCCCGTGCCTGCACTAATGTATAAAAACTCATCTGCTCTTTTCCCTGCACCGAACCATTTTTCTCCAATGGCACCAGCATTCGCTTCATTATCAATAAACACGGGGACGCCAAATTTCTGTTCAATAATTGATCTAAGTTCAATGTTTTCCCACCCTAAATTAGGTGCCGATAAAATCAGTCCCTGTTCATAATTTACAATACCCGGGACACCAATTCCGATGCCAATGATACCGCGAATCGTCTGAGATGCATTCTCAATCGTTTCCTGAATTAAGGTTTGCAAATCGGCAATTCTTTGCCCCGGTGAGTTATGGGTGTGCTGTAAATCAATGCGTTTTTCCCAAATGATTTCCCCGGCAAAGTTTGTCATAATACTTAAGATATAATTAACTCCTAAATCAATACCGATAATATTGCCAACCTCTTTATTAATGGAAAGATTGACTGGCTTTCGACCGCCTTGTGATTCACCCGTTCCCATTTCTAAAACCAACTCTTCCGTAAGCAGTTCATCCACTAAAGCAGACACTGTTGACTTATTGAGTCCAGTGACTTTCGCAATTTCTGCCCTGGATATGGGTCTTTTTTTATATATGATATTTAATACAATCATTTTATTAATCTGTTTTACTAACACTTGATCAGCAGTTTTCATATTATCCTCTGTCCTGTTCCTATATTTGCAATAATTAGTTTATTGAATAAACAAACTAATTATTCTTCTTTCGTTATACTCCTCCTAGATTCCTGCTCACAATTTTATTTTCATAAATTTTTATTAAAAAACACAAAGCAAACATATTTGGTCAAAACTAGGAGCAGGCTTCTATAAGCCTACTCCATTATATTGATACCAAATTGCTTTTCCGCGCAAAACATTGCCGCCTTCCCCTTTTGCAACACCAGGTATAGACCACAAATCCCATCGCTCCCAACTAAAACCAGGTCCGTATTTTCCATCAGGATAACCGTTGCTTTCGTAGCTCGGATTTAGGCCATCGAGATTGTTTGCTGCTTCTGCATGGGTCATAACACGATAAATATCGACTGTCAAATCCAGTGCCTTACACAGCACAGCGATCACTTGACTCATGGATTCGATCTGCATCGCTGTTGGCGGTTGACTGCCTAAATTGTCTGGCGTCGCACCATAGCAGCAAGCTAAACAAATACCAATAGAAGCTGTATTTCTTTTGTAGGTATGGGACTTTGTTTGCGAGAAATCATTAGTAGTAACATGAATGCTGCCATCCTGGTCGATATTAATATGATACTCATCGAAGAATTGACCATAGTATCCTGCTGACCAGTGCAGATATAATTTTACATCTCGATTCATGCTGTTGGCTGCCGAACAAAGAGTGTTTTTGCTCTGTAGCGCCAGTTGTTTGAGTTCTGCCAGAGTTATTTGCCTCGTTGCTGCTAGATTAGATGAATCGGTCGATTGCTGCATTTTGCGAATTGTAGCAACCTCCATATCAATGACCCAACCAATGAGCGCCGATGGAATCATAAATCTTCGCCATCCTAAAATTTCGTTAATTTGTAGTATGGCCTGATTTCGCTTTTTGCTGTTTTCCATTTCATCCGCAGATTTCCCCAGCTCTAAAATGATATTTCGAATCATTCCTTTTAGCTTACTTTCGGATAACTTGGCAAACAGCACAAATAATGCCAATAAATTGGCTGTCAGAAGCATCCCTACAAACCAGAGAAACATTTGTGCATCATTACTGGGAGTCAACATATTAATGAACCCTCCTTTTATTTTATGCCATCTTTCCATTTACCTCATGGCCAAGTTGCTTTAAAATCCCTTAGAATCTGTCTTCTTTATATTATGTTTATAACCTGATGATTGTTATTTTTGTTTAAACCTTATTACTTTTTTTGCACATTAAAATATCCTGCTACATTAAAATATATGGCAACAATTATGATCAAAATCTAGTCATAGGGAGCCT
>JBEQCC010000373.1:0-3908 GCA_041639455.1 Pelosinus sp.
GGCACCAGTGTAGACAGTATCGATCGTGCAGAAGATCGGGAGAGATTTGATGAGCTCCTTGAACAAAATAATATACCACGGCCAAAAGGATCTACAGTGACAAATGGGATAGATGCAGTTATAGAAGCCAATAAAATTGGCTACCCAGTAGTGGTTAGACCTTCTTATGTATTAGGCGGGCGAGCTATGGAGATTGTTTATACAGAAGAAGAGTTAAAAGACTATATGACCAGAGCGGTAAAAGCATCCCCAGAGCATCCAGTGTTAGTGGACCGTTATATGCAAGGCACAGAGGTGGAGGTAGATGCCATCTCTGATGGTAAATATGTCTTTATCCCGGGTATCATGGAACATGTGGAACGAGCCGGGGTTCATTCAGGAGATAGTATTGCTGTATACCCAACAAAAACCTTGTCCCAGGGAGTTATTGATACCATTGTGGATTATACCACTAGGCTGGCAGTGGGGCTTAATGTAAAGGGACTTATTAATATCCAATATGTAGTAGTCGAGGAGCAGGTATACGTAATTGAAGTAAATCCACGTTCCAGTCGTACCATTCCTTTCTTAAGTAAAGTAACTGATGTGCCAATGGTAAATGTGGCCACTCGTGTAGCAATGGGAGAAAGTCTTATCTCTCTTGGATATAAGTCTGGTTTGCTGCCAGCTAAACCTTATACAGCAGTAAAAGCGCCTGTATTCTCTTTTTCGAAGATGCAGCAAGTGGATATCTCCCTGGGGCCAGAAATGAAGTCTACAGGTGAAGTCATGGGAATTGACTATCACTATGCCAGGGCATTGTATAAGGCAATCACTGGTGCGGGTATGAATGTACCTGAATATGGTACTGTATTATTTACCGTAGCAGATAAAGATAAACAAGAAGGCGGAGAACTTGCCAAGTGCCTGGCTGACCTTGGATATCATCTGGTAGCTACTGGCGGAACAGCAAAACACCTGCAATCATTAGGCTTATCTGTCACTCTTGTAGATAAGGTGCATGAACATAAACCTGATATTATACAAATGATTAAAACTGGAAAAATTAACATGGTTATTAATACATTGACTCATGGTAAAGAACCGGAACGAGATGGATATAAGATCCGCAGAGCAACAGTAGAACATGCCATTCCTTGTTTTACTTCCATGGATACTGCTAAAGCGGTAGTAGAGGTTTTGACTTTTATGCGAGAACGTCGTTTATCTTATGTTTTAGCAATACAAGATTACGTTGGTGGAGGGGATAGTCTTGCCTAAGATGGTGGTAGAGGCCCGGATTGTGCGCAATACAGAGATTGGTGTTAACGTTAAAGAGTTAGTGCTATACGCACCTGAAATTGCAGCGCAAGCTGTACCAGGTCAATTTCTCCATGTTAGGGTAGCGGATTCCTATTATCCTTTATTGCGCCGTCCTCTTAGTATTTCAAGCGCAGATCGTATAACTGGTACGGTAAGTACCATATATCGTGTAGTTGGTCAAGGTACTGCTTGTTTGGCGGCTTTGTCTAGCAAAGATTCTGTGGATTGTATGGGACCTTTGGGTAATGGCTTTGTCATACATGGTCAACGTCCACTATTGGTTGGAGGGGGAATGGGACTGGCGCCGCTACTATTTTTAGCTGGCGCCTTATGTCCGCGCCCTATAGAAATACTAATGGGCGGCCGTACCAAAGAAGAGATGTTCTGGGCGGATATGTTTCATAACAAGTGTGATGCGATCCACATTACCACAGATGATGGTACGTTAGGCAGTTGTGGTGTAACTCTAGATCTTTTGCCAGAAGTGTTAAGAAATGGTGCTTTTGATGTGATTTACACCTGTGGTCCCAGGATTATGATGGAGGGTGTAGCGAAAGTTGCTAATGCCTATAATATCTCTTGTCAAGTATCTTTAGAAGAATATATGGCTTGTGGTATTGGTGGTTGTTTATCCTGCACTTGTGCTGGGAAAGATGGAATGCGAAAAAAGGTTTGTACAGATGGTCCGGTTTTTTGGGCACGGGAGGTGATGTCATGAGCATTGGAGATAGTGATATGCTTGGCGTAACCATTGCAGGAATAAAAATGAAAACACCTGTGATGACCGCATCTGGAACTTTTGGTTTTGGGTTAGAATATAAAGATTTTGTAAACTTAAATAAAGTTGGTGCAGTCGTTGTGAAAGGCACAACTCTATTGCCCAGGTCCGGCAATCAGGGACGGCGAATTGCCGAGACTCCTGCTGGTATGCTAAATTCTATCGGTTTGGAGAATCCGGGAGTAGATGAATTTTTATCCACGATATTGCCGCGCTTAAAAGATTATGATGTACCAGTTATCGTCAACATTTCAGGCAATACAGTTGAAGAATATGGTGAATTGGCTGCTCGTCTCAATGTAGCTGATGTTGCTGGGGTAGAACTCAATATCTCCTGCCCTAACGTAAAAGAGGGAGGAATAGCTTTTGGTACTAACTGTGATAGTGCCTCAGCAGTAGTAAAACAAGTAAAAAGCAATACCGATTTACCGGTGATCGTAAAATTATCTCCGAATGTAACCGATATTGTCGCTATGGCCCAGTCTGTAGAAGACGCTGGAGCCGATGCAATATCCCTTATTAATACTTTATTAGGCATGTCGATTGATATTCATAAATGGCGTCCTGTACTAGGAAATGCAGTAGGAGGATTATCTGGACCAGCAGTGAAGCCGATCGCGGTACGTATGGTATGGCAAGTTGCTCGGGCAGTAAAGGTTCCGGTTATTGGTATGGGCGGTATTGTAACAGCAGAGGATGCCATTGAATTTATGCTGGCAGGTGCTAGTGCTGTAGCCGTGGGAACAGCGAACTTTATCAATCCTTGCGCTGCCCAGTCTGTGGCAGATGGAATGAAAGACTATATAAAACAGCGTGGTTTATCTCATGTAAGTGAACTGGTAGGTAAAGTGAATCTATAAGTATTGGAAGTGAATGAATGAGTTGTGATCAACGCTTAATAGTAGCCTTGGATGTACATAACATGGAGACCGTACAGCAACTTGTGGAACAGTTAGGGAATAGTGTGAGCTATTATAAAGTTGGTATGGAACTTTTTTATAGTGTAGGAAGCCAAGTAATTACCTATCTTCGTCAGCAGGATAAAGACATATTCTTAGATTTAAAGCTGCATGATATACCTAATACAGTAGAACAAGGATTGGCGACTCTAACGCAGTTAGGTGCAACTATGCTTAATGTTCATGCTTCAGGCGGATATGCTATGATGCAAGCGGCAGCAAGAGCGGTAAAAAGCAAAGCCGATGAGATGCAGGTGCAGCGTCCCAAATTAATTGCTGTGACAGTCTTGACGAGTATGAATGCCGATGAATGGTCAGCCCTTGGGTATAATGCGGATTTGTCGCAGCAGGTGATTCATTTATCTCAATTAGCGCAAAAAGCAGGAATGGATGGAGTGGTGGCCTCTCCTCAGGAAGCTGCGCAAATTCAGGCTGTATGTGGTAATGAGTTTATCATTGTTACACCTGGCATAAGGCCTAATGGTGCAGCGATTGATGATCAAAGTCGCATTGCTACGCCAGCAAAAGCTTTAAAAAATGGTGCGCATCATTTGGTGGTCGGTAGACCTATTACTGCTGCGGTAAACCCAAGACAGGCTGTGAAAGACATTTTAAGAGAAATGAGGGAACGGGCATGAAGGAAGAAGAAGTAAAGCAGTTATTTATCGATACGGGTGCCATTCTGGAAGGTCATTTTCTATTGACTTCTGGTTTGCATAGCCCACAATATGTAGAAAAATTTCAAGTACTGCAATATCCAGAGCATACAGCTAAATTATGTAAGGCGTTGGCAGAAAGATTTGTTCAAGATCAGGTCGAATTAGTAATCGGTCCTGTTACTGGTGGAATTTTATTAGCTTATGAAGTAG
>JBEQCC010000374.1:0-3887 GCA_041639455.1 Pelosinus sp.
GGACCGTTACATAGTTAGAATGGAAGAAATGGTGCAAAGTGCGGCTATTATTCGTCAGGCATTAGAACAAATTCCTGAGGGTTCAGTTATGGGTACAGTGCCTAAAGTTGTGAAACCACCAGTTGGTGATGTATACCACCGTATTGAAAATCCACGTGGTGAATTAGGTTATTATATCGTTAGTGATGGTACGACCAAACCATATCGCATCCATGTGCGACGCCCATCTTTTATAAATTTACAGGTTCTTAGTGAAGTTTGTAAGGGCTTGTTGATTGGAGATGTAGTAGCAGTATTGGCTACTTTAGATCCACTAATGGGTGAAGTCGATTGCTAAAAACGAATAAAGGGGAGTCGTGATGCATGGAAGAAGTAACAGGCCTGTTTGTGCTGGCAAAACTGTTGCGGGAGATATTTAGCCAGTATCTGCCTAATATCCAGTGGGTGGATAGCATAATGACATTAATTAATATCGGAGGTATTTTCACTGTCATTTCTTTGGCTGCCATTATATTGGTATATGTTGAACGTAGAATTAGCGCGTATATGCAGGTGCGGATAGGTCCGAATCGTGTCGGGCCATGGGGCACATTACAAACTGTGGCAGATATGATTAAATTAATGTCAAAAGAAGATATCATGCCACAGGGTGCTGATAAATGGTTATGGATATTGGCTCCAGTATTATTATTCATTCCAGCAGTGGCCGCTTACGTAGTCATTCCATTTGATAATAAGGCTATTTTTGCCGATATCAGTATTGGTATTTTTTATTTTATCGCCATCAGCTCTCAAGCCACGTTACCATTTTTTATGGCTGGTTGGGCGTCGAACAGCAAATATGCTTTGGTGGGCGGTATGCGTACAGTAGCGCAAATGCTCAGCTATGAAATTCCGATGATCTTTTCTATCTTAGGGGTCGTCATGTTGGTTGGTTCCATGCGTATAAGCGATATTGTAGCGGCACAGGAAGGGGTATGGTTTATTTGCTTACAACCTATTGCTTTTGTAGTGTATGTTATTGCAGCAACGGCAGAAACCAATCGCACACCATTTGACTTGGTGGAAAGTGAATCAGAATTGGTAGCTGGGCCATTTACAGAATACAGTGGCATGCGTTGGGCGTTATTTTTCTTGTCGGAATATGCCAATTTGTTGGCTGTTTCAGCCATGGCTACTACCTTATTTTTAGGCGGATGGAATGGTCCATGGCTTCCAGGTTGGTTGTGGTTCTTACTAAAAATTGGTTTTATGGTTTTTATTTTCATGTGGTTTCGGTGGACCTTTCCCCGTTTGCGTGTTGACCAGCTTATGTCGTTTGGCTGGAAGATATTATTACCCTTGGCTTTGGCTAATGTGGTTATTACTGGGATTGGTATTTACACTTATAAACTTTTTAGCTAGGAGGGGAACATTATGCTGGGGAAAGGTTTGTTAAAAGGGATGAGTATTACCTTTAAACATTTTTTTGGTAAAAAAGTAACAATGCAGTATCCAGAGGAAAAAGCAACGATGACGCCCTTGTTTCGTGGCGGTGAAATTGAATTGGATATTAACAAATGTATTGCATGTAGTTTATGTGCACTAGCCTGTCCGAATCATGTTATTGAGCTAACTACTGTGACAAATGAACAGAAAAAACGTCAGCTAGCATCGTATGTATATCATTCAGGATTATGTATGTACTGTAATTTGTGCATAGAAGCTTGCCCAACCAAAGCTATTTCCTGGGATAAAGATTATGAAAACTCTCAATATGATCGGGCACTGTTAGATGTAGACTGTATGGCAAAGGCACAGAAAAGAGAAGTATCTGTAAAATTGTCAGAAGGGGAAAATTTGGGTGACTAGCAGTCAACGGCAAGAGATGAAGGTTACTCGAGGGAGGTCTTTAGGTGAATGAATGGGCATATACCATAGCATTTTATATTCTGGCAGCCATCATAGTGGTGTCAGCAATTGGTGTGGTAGCAAAGAAGAACTTAGTACACAGTGCGTTGTTATTAGCGTTATGTTTTATCGGAGTTAGTGGCTTGTATATACTATTAGAAGCCGATTACTTAGCTGCGGTACAACTCTTAGTATATAGTGGGGCAGTGGCAATTATCATTGTGTTAGGAGTTATGCTTACCCAGCATAATAATATAAATGATACCAACCCTAGTAATAATTTTCAGCGTTTATCTAGTATTATAATTGGATTATTCTTCATAATGGTTGTCGTTGTCATCAATTTTACACCGTGGAGATCTTCAGTAGCTAATGCTGCGCAAGATACGGTGCCCATCATTGCCCAATTATTGCTAATTGATTACATGGTGGCCTTTGAAGCGGTAGCAGTATTATTACTGGCAGCTATGATTGGTGCTATATTGTTGGCTAGAGGAGTAGATAAATCATGATTGGTCTAGTACATTTTTTAACAGTGGGGGGCTTGGTATTTGCAATTGGATTGTATGGAGTGTTGACCAAGCGGAATTTAGTGGGCATTCTCATGTGTATTGAGCTTATGCTTAATGCTGTTAATATTAATCTAGTTGCATTTTCAAGGTTTATTACTCCGGAGGTATTAGTTGGACAAGTATTTGCCATATTTACCATTGCGGTAGCAGCGGCTGAAGTGGCCGTTGGATTGGCATTGGTTTTTAGAATATATCATGATCGTAACACAGTGCATGTGGATCGATTGAATATCATGCGGTGGTAGTTTAATAGGTAGGGGGTAGATGAAGAGAGATGTTGATTCAATATGCACTACAGAATGCTTGGCTTATCCCGATATTTCCAGCAGTGGCATTTATTGTCATTAACTTTGTCTTGCGTAGCATTCCGGTTTTAGCAGCGTTTGTAGCTATTGGAATGAATTTAATCAGTTTTGTCTTGGCCATCGGCGTAGGTTGTGGGGTAGTTGGTAATAACATTACAGTAGATAATCCACTTATTCAGAGGATTCCGTGGATTCATATTTCAGGATTTTCCGCTGACATGGGGCTTTATATTGACCCTCTGACTGTGATGATGTTGGTGGTTGTTACATTTGTATCATTAATGGTACAGATTTATTCTGTTGGGTACATGCATGGGGATGATGGATTTGGACGTTTTTTTGGATATTTGTCACTATTTATAGCGGCTATGCTGGGAATGGTTATTGCTGTTAATTTCCTGCAATTATTTGTATTTTGGGAATTAGTTGGTTTCTGTTCCTACTTATTGATTGGTTTTTACTTTTCAAAAAAATCAGCCAGTGAAGCCGCTAAAAAAGCATTTATGACAACCAGAATTGGTGATTTTGGTTTGCTGTTAGGTATACTATTATTACAAATACTATTTGGCACACTTGATTTTCAACAGTTAGGTATTGATGTACCCTCATATGTGCAAACCAATGGTACTGCTTTCATAACTACTGTGGCATTGTTGATCTTTTTGGGATCAGTTGCCAAGTCAGGACAGTTTCCACTACATGTATGGTTGCCTGATGCTATGGAAGGCCCAACACCTGTTTCTGCCCTTATTCATGCCGCTACCATGGTAGTCGCTGGTGTGTACCTAGTAGCTAGGTCCTTCTTTTTATTTAGCGTATTACCAAATGCCATGGAAGTCATTTCCTGGGTCGGGGCTTTCACTGCGTGTTTTGCTGCTAGTATTGCCATTACCCAACGAGAAATTAAAGGTATTTTAGCTTATTCTACGATTAGCCAGCTAGGATACATGATGCTAGCACTTGGTGTTGGCAGTGTTACAGCATCTATGTTTCATCTCGTGACACATGCCCTTTTCAAGGCATTGATGTTTTTAGCGGCGGGCGCGGTATTACATGCTCTTAACAACAAAGGTGATATCTTTGAAATGGGGGGGCTACGGCATAAAATGCCCATAACCTT
>JBEQCC010000375.1:0-3877 GCA_041639455.1 Pelosinus sp.
ATCTCTATTATAGGAAATCTGGTGAGTTTTGTATAACTTTCGACGCGCACCCGCATAGCGGGTGGTTTTTTGTTTCGCAAGCTCAACGGACTAAAGTCACACAAACAAAAAACTCGGATGATTTCTCATCCGAGTGCTGCGTACTTATGATCTTTGCGCAGTGAAGCAATCCCGGCAATAAACCGGTCTATCGTTACGAGGCTTAAATGGCACTTGTGTAGTAATACCACATCCAGCACAAACCACCTCATGCATTTCTCGTTGCGATGATTGACGTTCGCCGCCCTCGCGACTGCGTTTTTTCGCATCGCGGCACTCGCGACAACGTGCAGGCTCATTTTCAAATCCCTTTTCCGCGTAAAACTCCTGCTCTCCTGCTGTAAACACAAAATCTACGTCACAGTCCTTACATTTTAGAGTTTTGTCCTGAAAAGCCATTAAAGAAATCCCCTCACCTTATGAATTCTAAAGGACCACACTGCTTAGCTGACCTGGTCTTTGCCCCCACACCCGCCTGCTGGAAGGTTCGCTAATAAGAAATCAATCTCCTCACTACTGCCACTCTCGAATCTAGCTGACGTAGCTAATAACTCGGCAGGACTTACCCCTAAACCGCACCATGCTCAGAGCCACTTTGGACTCCTTATGTGGATCGTTTCGCCTGCGACTGGCCTCGACTTTCAACCACAGACCTAAGCAATAGGTTCTTAACCTATAGTATAGTTCTTCTAAAAAGAAATTGCAAGTAAATAACCTGAATCTACTTAAACTTTTATACTTTCTTCTAAAATTAATTTTGCCAATTGTAAATCTCTCCATGAATCAATATCAATCGAATGTTCTTTGGACATAGGATAAGCAATCGTTTCTTTTGTTAAAAAAGATTTGTTTGTTAATAGCCACTCACAACGAGCAACATAGACTGCTCCATTTAAAGCATAGATAACCGGCAAATCTTGACGTCGAACAGCCACCTCATTATCACTGGATACAACCGGCTCCAAAACACCTTCTGAATTAATATAATACATCCAAAAAGGACTTTTATCCGGCTCTGTAACCGAAACACAGCAGTTTGCTCGTTTGGTAATACACTGTTCGATACAGCCGTCAATATCTTCAGTTCTACGAAGTGGCGAAGTTGGCTGCAATAAAACAATATAATCAAACTCAGGTAGAACAGATAACATATGTAAAACTGGGTCTATCCCAGGTGTATCGTCTTCAGCGAGAAAATCGGGCCGTTTCAATGGGACTTCACATCCCCACTGGATGGCTATGCGGATAATCTCATCATCCTCAGAGGAAAGTACCAGCCTATCAATGTATTTCGATTTCTTTGCCGCTTCAATTGTCCAAGCAATCAGAGGCTTACCCGCAACGTCAATAATATTTTTTCGTGGAATACCTTTCGAACCGCCCCTTGCCGGAATAATTGCCAATATCTTTTTATCACTAATCATCCGAACACCTCTTCAAATTCAACATTAGCCCGCTCATAATCATTCAACTGACCAATATCCATCCAATACTCCCTGATGGGAAATGCCGTAGTTTCTCCACTTTTGCCAATAATTTTTTTAAATAAATTAGGCATATCAAAAAACTCATTATTAGGAATCAATTCCAAAACTTTTGGTTCAAGTACATAAATACCGGCATTGACAAAAAAACGTTGTAGTGGCTTCTCCTCTATTTCAGTAAGTCGATGCTGATCCATGTTGACAACACCGTAAGGAACCTGAAAATTATATTCTCTCACACACATAGTGGCCTGGGCCTGGTGTACACTATGAAAATCAATAAGCTGCTGAAAATTAACCTTTGTTAGTAAATCACCGTTCATAACCAGTAATGGTTGATTTGGTTTTTCTGGCAACAAACTTAACGCCCCTGCAGTTCCTAAAGGCTTGTTCTCGTAAATATAGTCAATCTCAACTCCCCATCGATTTCCGTCACCAAAATATTCTTTGATCATATTTGCTTTATAATTCACAGACAAATAAAACTTTTTAAAACCATATTCCATAAAGTTTTCCAAAATAGTTTCCAGCACAGGCTTTCCACCCACTTTTAGAAGTGGTTTTGGGCAATCATCCGTAAGGGGGCGAAGCCGAGTCCCCATCCCTCCAGCCATTAGAACGACAATATTATCCTTAACATCTACCTGCAGTAAGTCTTGGAGCGTTTCCACACTACTAACTCTTCCGTCATCATCAATGACAGGTATATGGTTTAAACGTTTTAATTTCATAACAGCCAATATAATATCTCTTCGTTCGTAAGACTTCGCAACCGTCGGATGAGGATTCATGATTTTCATAACATGGTCGTCTAAATTGATTCCTTTTAAAATACCGCGGCGTATATCCCCATCTGTTACCGTCCCCAATAAACGATTTTCCTCATCAACTACTAGTGCAATCTGCATGGCATTAGCATCAATGATCTGTAGTGTATCGCGAATTGTTACCTCTTGTGTGATTAATATTTTTTTCCATTCCTTCATTCCTTTACCCTCCTGTGCAATACACCAATCACATTAGATTTATCTCAAATTATAGAATTTCCCAACTTACAGGCGTACCCTGCCGCACATCTTTTTCTGCTCGACGCCCAATGACTATATCCAGATATTTGGGCGGCAATCCTAACCCCGGCCGAATAGCTCTTACATTATTTTCAGTAAGAAATTCTCCTGCACGAACATCTTCCACTACATATAAAGAACGCCTATGCCGCAAAGATGCTTGTTCTGCCTGAGTCGGACCATAGCTGATTCGTCCTAAAGATTCATAAGCCTGCCCGCACTCTGTAACCAATGCCTTCATTTCCGCCGGTTCCAAAGAGAAAGCTGAATCGACACCACCATCGTCCCGGGATAAGGTAAAATGCTTTTCGATAACGGTAGCCCCTAAAGCGATACTGGCTACTGATACGCCAATCCCCATAGTATGGTCAGATAACCCCACTTGACAATCAAATAAGTCCCGCATATGGGGAAGTGTCATTAGGTTGGTATTTTCTGGTGATGCGGGATAGGTACTCGTACATTTAAGCAGAATAATATCCTGACACCCTCCCTGTCTAGCCGCTCTTACTGTCTCATCGATTTCTGTCACAGTCGCCATACCAGTAGATATAATCATTGGTTTTCCTGTAGAAGCTACCTTGCGAATTAATGGCAAGTCTGTCATCTCAAAGGATGCTATTTTATAGCAAGGTACATCAAGGGATTCCAGAAAATCAACCGCACTTTCATCAAAGGGCGTACTAAAGCCAAGAATACCCCGTTTACGGCAACGGTCAAAAATAGGCTTATGCCACTCCCAAGGTGTATAAGCTTCCTGATATAACTTGTAAAGCGAATTCCCTTTCCACAAACTATTAGGATCATCAATAAAAAACTCGCCGTCATCAATATCAATTGTCATAGTGTCTGCCGTATAGGTCTGAAGTTTCAATGCCTGTACGCCAGCATCTGCAGCAGCATCAACGATAGCTAATGCACGTTCCAGAGAATGGTTGTGATTTCCTGACATCTCCGCAATGATAAAAGGTTGATGACCGTTGCCAATGATAAATTGTTCTATTTGAATTGATGTCATAAATATCCTCCAACTGCCTCCGTTCTTAATAAAAAGGCTTGCTAATCTCTAAAATCCTCTCTTGAGATATGTAAGACTCGAAACAGTGTTTATCTGTTTAGTTAGTCGAACTATGCAACGCTGGGTGGCCAGTAGGGCGGGGGGTGTTACTCATCATCCCATCTTCCTCAAAAAGTCCTCCATCAACTCATCCAACGACTGTATCTGATAATGGGCTTCAAACTCGTCAGGCTTTACAACATCCTTAAAATGTCCTCGCATGATCCTAA
>JBEQCC010000376.1:0-3877 GCA_041639455.1 Pelosinus sp.
GGGGCAATTACCACATCCGCGTTTCTTATCACTTCCACTGCCTTTAATGTGATCAGCTCTGGATCTCCTGGCCCTACACCAACACCGTAAAAAATTCCTGCCATAATGGCCTCCTTAACTATAAATCGTGGTACAACATATACAAGTACATATAACGATAACTAAGTAAAACGAGAATGTGCACTCTTAATTTTACCATTATCCAATACTCTTGACCAGCACTCTGAAAAATTAGAAAATTGGCATAAAAGATCAATTCAACTACAATCCTACTGGACACTCATCGTTACTAGCCCAAAAAATCTTCCGTTACACAAACCGGAAGATTTCAATAAATACAATTATAGTAGCGTGCCATCATGCAAACACGTCATTATCATGTGCAATATACAACAGTATAACTGTACGAATCTCCTCCCCATCTCTCGCAGGTTTTAACGGTGATTGCTATATAGGCAGTTCTCCTGACTTTGAATCATTGCTTCCCCAAGCCTTCCCAAGTTTCATCTCAGTGGCGTAATTATGGGGTTACTCCTCATTACAGTGGCGGGACCGCGCCGGAATTTAGCCGGACTTCCCTATTAAGCCCAAAAAGGCACCTATACCTTCCATATTAAATTTTGCTGTCCACTCTTATTTAGAGTATAATAAATATTTTTCCTTGTCAAGGATATACTTGGCAATATTCTATACCGTCTTCCCCAAGATTATGTCACAAGATTTTTGATGTCTTCCTTCACCACATTCGAATACTGGCTTAACTGATGTATCGGCATTACTACTTTAGCACGCAGTTAAGCCGCCATCCACTGTCCACACTGCGCCGTTAACGACGGATGCCTGATCCGATGCCAGAAAGCAGATTACATGAGCTACCTCATGAACTTTGGCAATTCTCCCCATTGGATACATCGATGCCATGTCCCGTAAATATTCCTCTGGATTGTCTGCCTCTGCTAATTGCTGTGTAAGCATAGGCGTATCCACATCACCTGGACATATGCAGTTAGTACGAACACCATAGTGAATACTTTCTAAGGACAATGCCTTTGTAAAAGTCGTTACCGCTCCCTTTGAAGCGCAATAGGCAGTACATAAACAATTACCATTAATCCCCGCATCAGAAGACACATTAATGATAACTCCGCCGCCCCTCTGCCGCAAATAGGGCAAAGCAGATTTACAAATAAAATAGGTACCTTTTATATTGACATTCATGATGTGATCAAACTCATCCTCCGTAACTTCACCAATGATTTTTTCCATGTATACACCGGCAGCATTGATAACAATATCCAAACCGCCGAACTGAATTGCAGTTTTTTCTACTACTTCCTCGCATTGACCCACAGAACTGACATCACCTTGTATAAAACATACATGATCAACATAGGATGTTAATTCACGTAAGGCCATTTGCCCCTTTTCCTTTTGACGTCCAATTAAGGCCGTCTTAGCCCCTTGGGCCAGCAATTGGCGAGCAACCTCCAAACCAATACCAGAAGTACCGCCAGTAATCATCGCTACTTTTCCCGCAAATTGATAATTCATGATTCAACTCCTACTACATTATTCAAACTAGCTTCTTACTGATAATACTATATCACAAATCGAATGATTGAGTACTTCGCTTTTCTACTGATTTCCACCTACTTAAAACGAAAAGTGACTGGCATGTTTGTATAACACATAGAACACCCTGCAATCACATACATGACTGGGCGGCCCTTATAAAATAAACTCATGCATTGTAATAAAAAATCCATATTGTTTTATCACTCCCACTTACAATCTTTCAAAATTTCTCTAGTAAGGTAATAAATCGCGGAAATGTCATCACGGTAACTTGAGGCATCTCTACCAATTTCGCATATAAATCACTGGCTTGGCCATTAAGGAAATCCCGTTCTTCAATTGGTGTATCCTCAATCACAATTAATTTTTTAGCCATAAAAGCAGCTTGTAAATTATCAATATTTTGTTCCCCATAGGTTAAATCTGACAAAACCACCCAATCGGCCGCACTAATCTTTCTGCGATTTTCTTGTGCCGACAGTTCATCAATGCTTGAAAAAGGTTGCCCCAGCAGACAAGGCAAATGAAAGGCTTCTGCTGCATTAGCATCTGCATCACCTGGCTGTATTACACCAAGGGTCAGACGATACCCCCTTTCATAAAGCAACCGAATAATTCTCTCCCCTGATCCCCCACCGCAAATAATATGAACATTTGTATCTTTATTGGGATTATCATCATCAGCAGCATAGGTGTGGATATCTAGATTACCAGTTACTTTATTCATAAATACAGCAGCATGCAATCCATAAGCAGCTTGTAAATTTTCTTTGGTTATCACCTTCTCAGGAGGACCGTCCGCAATCATTTTGTTCTCTGCCAATAAAAGCAGCCGAGAACAGAATTTAGCTGCTAATTTTAAATCATGCGCTACTAGCAATACCGTCTTACCTTGCTTTGCAATCAATTGACAATAACGAAATATTTCTTCCTGATAGACTAAATCCAGGCTAGCCGTAGGCTCATCTAAAAAAATAAGCGGCGTTTCTTGCGCCAGAACTTTGGCCAATAAAACACGCTGTTTCTCACCGCCTGACATCAAATGGACCGGTTTATCCGCTAATGCTTCTACTCCTGTAAACTCCATATACCGATGGGCTATTGCTTTATCCTCAGCCTGCTCATGCTGCCACCATTTTAGATATGGATAACGCCCAGTTAAAACCACTTCTAAGGCCGTAAAACCAAAACCTACATTTACTTCCTGCTGCATATAGGCAACATGACGAGCCAGTTCCTTATCAGCCAAGGTTGTAATGGGGCGGCCTGCTAACTGTACCTCACCCGCAGCTAAAGGCACAAAACCGCGCAAAGCAAGGAGCAAGGTACTTTTGCCTGCACCATTAGGGCCAATAATCCCCACAAATTCTCCAGCACTTATGCTGCAGGTAATATTCTCTAAAATTTTCTTTTCACCAAGTACAATACTAGTATTACGAACGGTTATGATTTCCTGTGTCATGAGATTCCTCCAGACCGCTGCGTTTTACGCAGCAGGTATAAGAAGTAAGGAGCCCCTAATAACGCTGTCATGATACCTACACGAATTTCATTAGGAGGAAAAATCATTCGTCCTAATGTATCACAGAACACTAAAAACAAAGCACCTGCCAAGGCACTGCTTGGCAGCAGCCAGCGATGCTCCGGTCCAACTATAATTCGCATAATATGAGGTACAATTAAACCTACAAAGCCAATGGTACCGCTCACACATACGGCCATAGCCGTCGTAGCAGCAGCCACAAATAATAAAAGCAGGCGCAATGCAACTACAGGCACTCCTACGGATCGAGCTTCTTGCTCGCCTAGTACAAGAACATTCAAATGTCGTGCCAGCAAGCATAAAACAATCAGGCCGATGAAAATTGGACCAACTGCCAGATAAACATGTTCCCAGCGTCGATAGTCCAAGCCCCCTACCACCCAAAACAAATATTCTCGTACCCGATATTCATTCATCAAAGTCAAAATTCCAGATGTGAAAGCCCCCATTAACATACTGACGGCTACTCCTGACAACAATAAGGTCATCACGGGAATTTTGCCTCGTGACATAGATAAAAAAACCGTTGCGCTCACTGCTGTGAGGGCTCCCACTAACGCAAACATCGGCATAATAAATATACTAAAAGACGTAAGTCCAAGAGCAATGGCAGTAACAGCTCCAAAAGATGCTCCACTGGAAACGCCAATAATTCCCGGATCAGCTAGAGGATTACCAAATACCCCCTGCATAACAGCTCCCGATACTCCTAATGCGGCTCCCACTAACATCCCTACGAGTACCCTGGGCAAACGGATA
>JBEQCC010000377.1:0-3842 GCA_041639455.1 Pelosinus sp.
TAGCATAGCGGTGTTTGGTGCAGGCACCATCGGATTATTAACCCTACAGTGCTTAAAAGCATTAGGCGCCGGTTTAGTTTATGTAATTGACATTGTTCCAGAAAAGTTGGAAATGGCTAAACAGCTAGGAGCTGATGTCATTATTAATGCCATAGAACATGATCCAGTGAATTTCATGAAAGATGCAGGAGCACCTCAGATTGTTTTTGAGACAGCTGGATCTTCGGTTACTCAAAGACAAAGTCTTGAGGCAGCAGCCAGGCTAGGTAAAGTCGTATTTATTGGTACAGCTACCCAAGATTTGGTGTTGCCACCTCATACTTTCGAAAAAATATTAAGGGGAGAATTAGAAGTAACAGGTTCATGGATGTCATATAGCGCACCATATCCCGGATATGAGTGGACTACAGCTACTCGGTATCTTAAGGAAGGGAAAATTAAAACCGAAAAGCTAGTTACTCATTTTTTAAAATTAGAGAATGGCCTTCAAGCTTTCCAAACGATGAAGGATAAAACAGCTGGTGCAATAAAAGTCATGTTTACTATATAAAGAAGGGGAGATTTTAGATGGGCTTAGTTACTACTAAAAAGTTTTTATTAGACGCGCAAAAAAATGGATATGGAGTTTGTGGATTTAATATTCATAATTTAGAAACGTTAAAAGCTGCTATATCCACGGCTTTTGAAGAAAGAGCACCCATTATTCTACAGGCGACACCGGGTACAGTACGATTTGCAGGATCTGATTATTTAGCATCCATGGCCAAAGTAGCTTCTGAAAAATACGATATTCCGATTGCTATGCATTTAGATCATGGTGAAGATTATAGAATGGTTATGGAATGCTTACGAGCCGGATTTACATCGATTATGATTGATGGATCACAGCTTCCTTATAATGAAAATATTTCACTGGTAAAAAAGGTTGTAGAAACAGCTCATTTAATGGGAGTACCAGTAGAAGCCGAATTAGGCATGATAGGTGGGATCGAAGATGATTTAGTTGCTGAAGTAAATGATTTATATACCGATCCAAAGGTCGCGGTTGATTTTGTTGCAAAAACTGGTATTGACTCATTGGCTATTGCAATTGGTACTGCTCATGGCCTATATAAAAAGAAACCTCAATTGGATTTTGACAGGTTGGCTCAGATTCGGCAAAGGGTAGCCATTCCGCTGGTGCTGCACGGAGCTTCTGATTTACCTGATGAGAGTGTAAGAAGATGCATAGAACTAGGTATTAGCAAAATAAATATTGCGACGGAGTTAAAAATAGCCTTCTCAGGTGCGATAAAAACAGTATTTCATACTAAATCAGAAGAAAACGATCCCAGAAAATTATTTACTCCTGGAATAGAGGCTATGAAAGCAGTTGTTAAAAATAAACTTCACTTGACAGGGTCGGTAGGTAAGGCTTAAAACAAAAAATATAGGTATTGAGGTGAAGATAGTGATACTTACGGTTACTTTAAATGTAGCTATTGATAAAACATATGCTGTAGATCACTTTGCACTTTCGCAAGTTAACCGTACAAAGGAAATTGCAGCTCTTCCTGGCGGTAAAGGTATAAATGTTGCCAGAGTAGCAAGTGTTCTTGGTGAGGAAGTAGTAGCTACCGGCTTTATTGGGGGATATAATGGCAGATATATTACCCAGAATTTAAAAGAACAACTCTTTCAGTGTGATTTTCAAGAAATTGGTGAAGAATCTAGGTTATGTATTAATATATTGAGCAATCATTCCAGTACGGAAATATTAGAACACGGACCTAACATTAGCCAGGAAGAACTGACGGCGTTTTTAGAAAAGTTTGATAATCTTTCGAGAAGGGTTAAAGTTGTAGTCATGTCAGGCAGCATTCCTAGAGGTGTTACTCATACTATTTATAAACAAATGATTGAAATCTCTGCTAGAAACAGGATTTATACGATATTAGACAGTAGTGGTGATTCTTTTATTGAGGGCTTAAAAGGTAGACCCTATATGGTAAAGCCCAACAAAGAAGAGCTAGAAAAGGTGCTTGGGTGTTCATTGGATACTGAGGCTAAGATTTGTACTTGTATTCAAGAATATATGAATGATGGTATTGCGTTATTTGTTTTATCAATGGGTTCACGGGGGGCGCTAGTTGGTTATAATGAAGAAATATTTAAAGTATCTCCACCTATTATAGAGGCAATTAATCCTGTTGGATGTGGAGATGCTCTTGTTGCTGGATTTGCTGTAGGGATGGCTCGGGGAATGGAAATAAAGGAAATGATCAAATTAGCTGCGGCTGCCGCTGCATCTAATGCCTTGCATCATGGAGCAGGAATGGTGCAAAAGGTTGAGGTGGAAGAGTTAATAAAACAAGTAAAAGTTACTAAATGGATGTAATTGTCTTGCTAAAAGCGGAATTACTCGTTATGCAGTTCCTCATAACGAAAAACATCCCGGTTGGACTGTTCTTGTACAGCAGCTAAATAAGTTTTATAGCCGCCGCTTACATTTTTTACGTTAGTATAACCATTTTGAATTAAGATTCGATAAGCTACATATCCTCTTTGCCCTACCTGGCAAAAGAGGATTATTTTTTTATCCCGAGGGATTTCATCCATTCTGCTTCGTAGTTCATCCAGAGGAATATTAACAGCTCCTTCGATCGTACCCAGGGAAAATTCCTGAGGTGTGCGCACATCGATTAGTAAGGAGGTTGCTTTATCTAAATTGCTTATTTCATGCCAATGGATAATTTTATGTTCCCGTTTTAAGATATTCGAGGCAACATAACCTGCCATATTAACGGGATCTTTTGCTGATGAATAAGGAGGGGCATAAGATAGTTCAAGGGCTTCTAAATCATGAACCGTCATTTCGGCACGAATAGCAGTAGCAATTACGTCAATTCTTTTTTCCACTCCTTTATAGCCGATTGCTTGTGCACCGAAGATGGCCCCGTCTGTTGGTGAGAAAAGAATTTTTAAAGAGATGGGAGTAGCTCCACGATAGTAACCTGCATGAGATAAGGAATGAGTATAAGACTTTTCATAGCTGATATTTAATTTTTTTAATGTTTTTTCATTATTCCCCGTTGAAGATACGGTTAAGTCAAATACTTTTAAGACAGAGGTTCCTTGGGTACCCCTATATTCATCCTTGATTCCGCAAATGATATTTGCTGCAATTCTTCCTTGCTTATTTGCAGGACCAGCCAGGGGAATAAGTGTCTGCTTGCCATTAACGAAATCAATGACTTCAATAGCATCTCCCACAGCATAAATATCAGGATTTGAAGTTCTTAAGCTTTTATCTACCTGAATTCCGCCTTTCTCTCCTAGTACTAGATTTGCCGTTTTTGCTAGTTTCGTATCAGGAGTTACACCAAGACCGAGTAGAATCATATCTGCTTTCAATTCTGTTTTCCCATTTAGAGAAATGATCGAATAGTGTTTCTCATGCCGAATCGAAGTTACACCAGCTTCTAAATAGACTTCCATGCCTTTTTCTTTTAAGTATTGATGCACTAAGGCTGCCATTTCAAAGTCAAGAGGTCCCATTACTTGGTTGCCTAGTTCCACCAAGGTCACTTTAATACCTCTTTCAATCAGATTCTCTGCTAATTCAATGCCGATGAATCCTCCGCCCACAACAATGGCTCTCTTGGGCTTGCGATGATCAATAAAATCCTTTATTGCGTAGGTATCAGGAATATTTCTTAGCGTAAAAACGTTGTCACCATCTAAGCCGGGGATAGGCGGTTTGATAGGAGCAGCACCTGGAGAAAGTATCAATGTATCATAGGATTCTTTGTAATGAATTCCTTTCGTGAGATCATGAATTTCGAGCTCTTTTTCTTCGGCAT
>JBEQCC010000378.1:0-3838 GCA_041639455.1 Pelosinus sp.
GGTAGACGTACTAATGAAGCATGCTTGTTCATGGGTAACTATCAATATCAAGGGTGATGCTACTACTGGTAAGAATGGTACAACATGGACGATTCTTGATGCTACAATTGCTGACCTCGCACAGAAAGGTGACGTAGTTCTTGGAACAGAAGCAGAATGGGATAATCTTGTTAAATGAATTGGTCCTATACGTGAAATACACCTATAGGACCAAGTTAGAAAATTCAATTATTTTACGCCCAATAATTCCACCTCAAAAACAAGAGGAGAATTTGGAGGTATGGAACCTCCTGCACCCCTGGCGCCATAGCCCATCGCAGAAGGAATCAAAAGAAACCCTTTCTCGCCGATACCTACGAGAGCCATAGGTTTTTGAATCATCTCCATAGCCGAACCCGGACTTGCGATAATACCACCCTCATCGTAAACAGCGTCGAACCTTAATCCTTTTTGTTTAAAATAGTCTTGGAAAGTATAAGCATTTTTCTTTCCAAGAAATCCTGTTACAACTACGGGATGTCCAAGGGCAGTTATAACCTTAGCTACATTAATGCCTTTGCCTCCAGGGTCCGTACGCTCCGTATCCACTCGGTTTACCTTTCCTAATGTAAAGCTAGGCAGATGCAAGGTGCGGTCAAGGGCCGGATTTAAGGTAACGGTTACAATGGGGAGCGTATTATTCAATGAAATTCACCTCCCTTATTAATTTGGTGCTTTCAGGAATTATAACCTGAGTATAATTTTGCAGACTTTCTAAGGTATCTTTATTAATGCTGCTATCGGTGATGATTGCAGATAATTCATCTACATTGCAAATTTTAGAAAAGGTTCTTTTTTCAAATTTAGAATGATCTGCTACTAATATAATCGATTGACTGGCCGCAATCATCGCTCTTTTTGTTTCTGCCTCCGCAAGATGTTTTGTTGTGACTCCTAAGGTACAGTCGATTCCATTGGCGGCGAGAAACAATTTGTCAAAAGAAAAGAGTTTGAGCATGGAATTGGTGAGTGGGCCAATGAGAGAATTAATGGACTTTCGCC
This sequence comes from Pelosinus sp., assembly GCA_041639455.1. Taxonomy (GTDB): domain Bacteria; phylum Bacillota; class Negativicutes; order DSM-13327; family DSM-13327; genus Pelosinus. Next base: position 1,042 of record JBEQCC010000378.1, read on the forward strand.
AAGTGCCACCTAATAATAGTACTTCGATATCCACCTCTTCGGCAAAAACAGAAGCGACATCCATGCTGTTTGTTGCAACCGTTAACTTCTTCCCGCATAATGCGCGAGCAATTTCTCGAGTGGTTGTACCCGCATCTAATAAAATTGTTTCACCGTCTTGTACCATGTCAGCAGCTAAAGCGGCGATAGCCCTTTTTTCTTCTAAGAAAAATACTTCCCGGTCGTGAAAACTAAGCTCTGAGCCTAACTGAGATGATACGGCGCCTCCGTGGGTCCGCTGGACAAGACCTGAGTTTTCAAGTTCTTGCAAATCTCGGCGTATGGTAGCTTCAGATACGGCGAATAATGAACTAAGATCAATTACCTTAACGGGCTGCCTGGATTTAATCATTTTTATAATTTTATTACGTCTTTCTTCAGCAAACATATACGCACCTCTCCAAATAAACTGTATTTTCAGTAATGTTTGATTGATTTCATTATAAAAGTAACATTGCAAAAAGTCAATCATAAATAAACTAAAACGATCATAAACGAATGTTATTTGTCGTAAATAGAGAAAAATATAAGTCTTATAAAAATGAAGAAAGTAGCATTAATCTGTCATTGCGAGCACCAGCGAAGCAATCCCCTGCTTGTTAAGAGATTGCTTCACGCTGTTCGCAATGACGAAAAAGGATACAAAAAGCGTTTCTTATTATCAGAATTAAAAATGCTTTGGAAAATATTTAAAGTAATTAACAGAAAAACAATATTGCTTAGGAGAAATTGGTATGCTATAATAATGTGGTAAAAGCTACAAGGTGCTTTAAAGTGAGGTGCAATAAATGAAAGATAAAATTCATCCAAATTATGGTGAATCCAAAGTAATGTGTGGTTGTGGTAATACTTTTGTAACTGGTTCTATCAAAAAAGAACTGCGTATCGATGTTTGCTCAAAATGCCATCCGTTCTTTACTGGTCAGCAACGTAATATCACTGCTGGTGGACGTATTGAGAAATTCAATAAACGTTACGGTCAACAGGCCTAAAAACGGAGTAGCAGAGCAGAAATGCTCTGCTACATTTATATCTGTCATTTGCATAGAAATAATAAAACAAGGAGGGGATACTATGAAACCGAAAGTTAGTATTGGTGGGCAAGCTGTCATTGAAGGTGTAATGATGCGCGGACCTGGTATAATCGCTACTGCGGTCAGAGAACCATCAGGTGAAATTATTGTAAAACAGGAAGCTTTTACACCTGTTAGTGATCGGTATCCCATTTTAAAAAAACCTATGCTGCGGGGTGTTGTTGCATTGGTTGAATCATTGGCCCAGGGTCTTAAGGCTTTATCTTTTTCTGCTCAGGTAGCTGGAGATGAAGGGGATGAATTATCAAATAAGGAAATTGCCGTTACTATGATGTTTTCTTTGGGATTGGCCATTGTTTTATTTGTAATTATTCCAACATATGCAGCCAAATATATTTATAGTGCGATAACGGACCCTCGTTTACTAAATCTAATGGAAGGTGCGCTGCGCTTAGCCATCTTTTTAGTGTATATATTTGGGATATCCAGGATGAAGGATATTCGCCGAGTATTTGAATATCATGGTGCGGAACACAAAACGATCCATGCTTACGAGGCAGGGGTACCATTGGATGTAGAGCATGTTAGAACCTATACGACGTTGCATCCTCGCTGCGGTACGAACTTTTTATTTATCGTAATGATCGTAAGTATTGTTATTTTCGCTTTTTTAGGTTGGCCTGATTTGTGGATTCGGATTGTATCCCGTATTATATTGATGCCGTTAGTGGCAGGTATTGCCTACGAAATTATTCGCTTTGCAGGAAAGAGTGAGGCAGCTTGGGTGGGGATTGCTATTATGCCGGGCTTATTGTTGCAAAAATTGACGACAAGAGAACCAAGTGATGATCAATTGGAAGTAGCAATAAAAGCATTGGAAGCAGCCAGGCCAGTAGAAGAAATGTAATTAATCATAGAGGAGAATGACCATGCTGGATAAATTGCAGGCCATTGAAGATAGACAACTTGAATTGGAAAATTTAATTAGCGACCCTTCGGTTATTGCCAATATGGCCGAGTGGCAAAAACATACGAAAGCCCATTCTAAATTGCTTCCTATCGTGGCTAAATTTCGGGAATACAAAGAGGTACAGCAAGGGATTGCTGATGCTCTTGAAATGCTGAATGATAAGCTGGACAATGATTTTCGTCAAATGGTCACGGCAGAATTGTCAGACTTAAAAGCACAGAATGAAGTACTGAGTGAAGAATTACGTATTTTATTGTTGCCTAAAGATCCAAATGATGAAAAGAGTGTAATTGTGGAAATTCGTGGTGGTGCTGGCGGCGATGAGGCGGCTTTATTTGCTGGTGATTTATTTCGCATGTATACTCGGTATGCAGAAACCCAAGGATGGCGCACTGAGTTATTAGATGCCAATGCTCCTGATTTAGGTGGTTTTAAAGAAGTTGTTTTTACCATTGATGGTGATGGTGCTTATAGTCGTTTGAAATTTGAAAGTGGCGTGCATCGTGTACAACGCGTTCCTGCCACAGAATCAGGCGGGCGTATTCACACTTCTACGGTAACCGTGGCTGTATTGCCGGAAGCGGAAGAAGTAGATGTAGTAATTAATCAAAATGATTTACGAATTGATACCTACTGTGCCAGTGGTGCAGGTGGTCAGCATGTTAATAAAACGGAATCTGCAGTACGGATTGTGCATTTGCCTACAGGCATTGTTGTACAGTGTCAAGATGAGAAATCCCAGATGAAAAATAAG
>JBEQCC010000379.1:0-3837 GCA_041639455.1 Pelosinus sp.
AAGCCGGATATTATTGTTGATGATGGGGGCGATTTAGTATCATTGCTTCATGGTGAGCGAAGCGAGTTACTACCTAATATCTTGGGAGGATCTGAAGAGACTACAACCGGCGTTATACGCTTAAAATCCTTAGCAGCTGAGGGACGTTTGAAATTTCCTATGGTAGCCGTAAATGATGCATATTGTAAATATTTATTTGATAATCGATATGGTACAGGCCAATCAACCTGGGATGGTATTATGCGCACGACTAACCTTACTGTCACAGGTAAAACAGTTGTAATTGCTGGATACGGCTGGTGCGGCAAAGGTGTAGCAATGCGTGCTAAAGGATTGGGGGCAAATGTAATCGTTACAGAAATTGATCCTATAAAAGCCATTGAAGCCGTATATGATGGATTTAGGGTGATGACTATGACAGAAGCTGCAAAGTATGGTGATATTTTTGTGACTTTAACAGGCTGCAAACATGTTATTCGTGGTGAACATATTCTTGCTATGAAGTCTGGAGCCGTTTTGGCTAATGCAGGACATTTTGATCTTGAAATTAATAAAGATGAACTTGCAGAATTAGCCGTTTCTCGACGGACAGTGCGTAAAAATATTGAAGTATTTGTTATGAATGATGATCGCAAGATCTATTTATTAGCTGAAGGACGTTTGGTTAATCTTGCCGCTGGCGATGGACATCCTACTGAAATTATGGATTTATCTTTTGCTATGCAGGCGTTGGCGGTATTGCATATTTTAGAAAATCATAAGGAAATGAAAAATGAAGTATATAATTTACCTGATGAAGTTAATTCTGAAGTTGCCAGACTTAAATTACATGCTTTGGGTATTTCAATCGATGCCTTATCAAATGAACAGAAAGCTTATTTAGGACAAGCTTAACTCTAAGAGTATTTTCTAGTTGGTTCATATTGCTAAATAAAAACGGAAGTATTACAAGTGGAGTATGTTTGTGCTATACATAAAAGTATAGCACCGTTTTTATGAAGAATATTATTGGCAGCGCCAAAAAGGGAGGAAGATAGAATGGCAAAAATTTTATTGAAAAATGCTGAAGTATTAGGTGCAGATGGTATTGTTAAGTCAGCTGATATTGCAGTAGAAGGTACCTTAATTCATCAGGTTGGTGAAATATCAGCTGATTGGCACGCTGATAAGGTGATCGATTGCACAAATAAATTGGCAATACCTGGTTTAGTTAATACACATACACACGCAGCTATGACGCTTTTTCGTAGCTATGCTGATGATATGGTACTGATGGATTGGTTGCAAAATAAGATTTGGCCGGCTGAGGGTAATTTAGTTGCTGAAGATGTGTATTGGGGTACATCGTTAGCAATTGCAGAAATGATAAAATCAGGTACTACTACTTTCGCCGATATGTATTTTCATATGCCTCAGGTAGCTGAGGCTGTAGCTGAAAGCGGTATAAGAGCTGTATTAGCCAGAGGTATGGCAGGAGTAGCGCCAAATGGTGAACAAGCATTGATAGAAAGTGAAGATTTTTTCCGACAATATCATAATGCTGGTGATGGTCGTATTACTGTAATGCTTGGGGCTCATGCGCCTTATACTTGTCCGCCGGAATATTTGAAGCGAGTGGTGAATCTGGCACAACGTTTAGGAGCAGAAATTCACATCCACTTATCTGAAACAAGCGGAGAAGTTGTTGAATGTAAAAAAAAGCATGGAAAATCGCCAATTGAATTAATGAAAGATCTAGGCGTACTTGAATGTGGCGTATTAGCTGCTCATTGTGTGCATGTATCGGATGCAGATATACTTCTTATGAAAGAAGCAAATGTTAGAGTTGCTCATAATCCCGGAAGTAATATGAAATTAGCAAGTGGTTTTGCTCCTGTACCTGCTATGTTGAAAGCGGGGTTATGCGTAGGGTTAGGTACCGACGGTGCTGCTAGCAATAATAATTTAGATATGCTGGAGGAACTAAGATTAGCAGCTATGTTACATAAGGTTCATGCTCTGGATCCATTATTGATACCTGCCAATACTGCAGTAAGCATGGCTACAGCTAATGGTGCTCAGGCTTTAGGTCTTGGCAATGTTGTAGGCAGGATTGTTCCTGGGCTTAAAGCTGATATTGCATTATTTAATATGCATGCTCCTCACTGGTATCCACGTCATGATCGGGTATCACTACTAGCATATTCTGCTGGAGCTGGGGATGTTCATACAGTAATGGTGGATGGTAAAATTCTATTAGATAACAAATGTTTAACGACCATTGATGAAGAGCGGCTCATGTATGAGGCTGATAGACGTGGCAGGCGCCTAGTACAGTAATCCTATGTATCCTGGCCGTGTAGGGGTGTTTTTCGTAAGCCTGTATTGGCGTCAACCGGCATATCTCTGGTATGCTTCATTCCTTCGCCTTGCTTTACGAAAGATCCCTTTACTGCTGCAATTATAGCCTTAAATTTATGCGTACTAGCCAAATTAAAGTTTTAAAACATAGTTTTCTTTCATAAGTGAAATCAATCTAAAGGATTTAAAGCCAAATATCACGAATACATAATACTAACAGGAATGGATTAGTTATTTTAAGGGAGGTATGAATGATGCGTGCTTTAAATTTTTATTCATCCAATTATCATAGCCAATTAATCTGTAGGCGTAAGACTTGCACCATTCGCCGCGGAGATAAAACTCATAAATACAATGAGGGTGATATTATATGGGTAACAGTTGGAAAGCGCTTTGCTCAAAAGAAGAAAATATATACTGCTGTTATTGATCGAGTTTTAGTTAAACCCATATCTCAATTAACAAAAGAAGATTTACAAGGGGAGAATCCTGAAATTACGAATGTTGATGATTTGATGATCTTTTTACAAAGTATCTATGATAAGATATTTACATTAAGTGATACTGTAACTGTAGTGTATTTTTCAGAAATTATTGAATAAGTATTCTACGAAATTTTTTATGCATATAATATAAACTATATTATAAATATATTTATTTTGAGGAGTGTTTATAGCATGTTAGCAACAAAAGTTCCAGTAGGTATTTCAGCAAGACATATCCATGTATCCCAAGAAGATTTGGATATTTTATATGGAGAAGGGTATCAGCTCACTGTTAAGAAAGACTTATTACAGGTAGGGCAGTTTGCTGCTAATGAAACAGTGGATTTGGTTACAGAAAAATCTTCTTTTAAAAATGTTCGAATTTTAGGACCTGTGCGTAAGCAAACTCAGGTGGAAATAGCTCTTACAGATGCTTTAAAGCTTAAAATAGGCATTCCAGTTCGTGAGTCAGGAGATACAAAGGGTTCTGCCGGCATTACTGTTGTTGGACCTAAAGGTACAGTAACTCTTGAAGAGGGTGTTATTGCTGCAAGGCGCCATATCCATATGAGCATTGATGATGCTCAAAAATTTGGTGTACAGGATAATGAAATTGTCAAAGTGCGTTGTGACGGCGAAAGAGGTTTGACTTTTGATAATGTATTAATAAGAGTTCATGAAAACTTCCGATTGGAGATGCATATTGACACTGATGAAGCAAATGCAGCAATGTGCAAAAATGGCTGTATAATTGAAATAATTAAGTAGTAAATAAAAGAAAAGACTTGATCACTTTCTAGAAAAGGTTGATCAAGTCTTTTTTGCATTTATAAACAGGTCAAATAGTGCAGCAGAAGTGCAGTAGATTAACAAAAAACGTTAAATTTTAGATTTCTTTCAGAATGAAGTCTAATAATTGCTTCTATGAATTTTATAGCACATCTTTTGTTTTTATACTGGGCAGATTATGATAAAATAGAGCTTAAAGTAGATATTAACCAAAGTTAGTTAG
>JBEQCC010000380.1:0-3824 GCA_041639455.1 Pelosinus sp.
GGATTGAGCAAAATCAGTTACTCCAATAGTAGCAACTTTCCCTTCTACCTTGACCCATTCGTGATCCTTGGAGTACTTTAGTTCTTTTGGAATATTCATGATTACTTCCCCTCTCTTTTATAAAATGGTTTGGCAATGACTTGGGCAGAAACATTCTTGCCGCGAATTTCAATATCTATTTTTTGTCCAACCTTTGCATATTCAGCTTGAATTATGCCCAAACCAAGGTTCTTATCAAGGGATGGAGCATAAGTTCCTGTCGTTACCACTCCAGCATAGCTGCCTTCTACCAAAATCGGATATTCAACCCGTGCTACTCCACGGTCAACCATTTCAAAACCGACTATTCTGCGTTTTGGTCCATTGGTTTTCTGTTCTTGAAGCGCTTCTTGTCCGTTAAATGCCCTTTTATCAAGCTTTACAAACATTCCAAGCCCTGCCTCAATGGGTGAAATGTCGGCCGAGAGTTCGTGACCATATAAAGGAAAACAAACTTCAAATCTCAATGTGTCACGACAACCTAAACCAGCGGGAAGCAATCCAAAGGGGCGCCCGGCTTCCATGATTGTATCCCATAAATATGTAGCATCAGCCGGACTGCAGTAAATTTCAAATCCATCTTCTCCCGTGTATCCAGTTCTCGATAATAATACTTTTTTGCCAGCAATATCGATTTCAGGCATAAACCAGTAATATTTTAGTTCTGAAAGTGATGTATCAGTCAATTTCGATACAATCATCTCTGATAATGGTCCTTGCAAGGCAATCTGGGCCGTTTCATCAGAAATATTAGTAAGCTTAACATCAAATGCTTCGGCATTCTCCTGCATCCAATTCCAATCTTTTTCAATGTTTGCTGCATTAATGACTAGAAGATAATGATCAGCATCCTTTTTGTAAACTAATAAATCGTCTACGGTTCCCCCATGCTTATAGCACATAGGTGTGTAGAGTATTTGATTTTTTTCCAGCTTGGAGACATCGTTGGTTACTAACCTTTGCAAAAAGCTAAGTACATCTGGTCCATTAACTACTACTTCTCCCATATGGGATACGTCAAATAATCCTGCTTTTGTTCTGACGGCCTGATGTTCATTCTTGATTCCAGTGTACTGAACCGGGAGAGACCAACCGCCAAACTCCACGATCCTGCCACCATACCGCAAGTGCGTCTCATAAAGCGGTGTCTGTTTTACTGTCATGAAAACCACTCCAATCTTTCTTTAATACATTAAAAAGGACAGCAAACAAGAGTGAAAACTCACTCTTGTTCTCTGTCCTTTTACCTGAGAGATTCGCCCGCAGCGGGGCTCCCCATCGGCGACACTTTCGATTACAAAGTGTACTCTCCAGAGTTCGGTCCAGCTACGGTCTTTTTACCTGAGAGTTTGAACAAAGCTTTGCTCCTTCGGTGATGCTAGTTAAGCATTCTCTCCCGCAACCATCATTCCGTATGTAGTTAATCACAAATCAAAAAAAGACAGAAACCAACATAGTTGGCCTCTGTCTTATTTACCTCCAGAGAATCCCGAGTATCTCGGTTACTCTTTGGGTGCCGCATAGCGATCTTTCCAGAGTTCCATTAGAATACGGTCCTTTTGCCTGAGAGTTTATTGCCTTTGCTCCTTCGGCGCCTGAAATCAGATCTCTCCCGCATCCCTCACATGGAATATTATTAAATTTGGGAATAATTCGAATTTTCAATGTTATGTTTTTTAGTATATAGAATTGCTTTTAACCTGTCAATACTTGTGTTTAATTTATGAGAATCGATCATTTTCAGTTTTAATTACCAGCCAATTCAAAAGGTATCTCTAAAGCTAAATGCACCGTACCAATGATTGATCTCATACAAAATCATTTAGTCTACAATTCTATTTTATTAAGCTTTAATCAAATTATGCCACTCTTCCTTTCCTACTTCTAGTCTGGTACTGCACCATTGCCTCATTAGGATTAGTACTAATTAAAAAACAAAGAGTACTAGAAAATAAAATTCCAGTACTTTGCTTTATATCGCTTTTATTAAATTACTATTAAAATAAGACTTTATGTAAAGCACTGTGAGGTGCTGGCAATATGAGTTGATCGACTAAAAATCCGCTGTCATGTATGGCATTGCTGCCAGCCTTAACGGCAGCAGTTACCGCTCCTACATCACCTGTTAGCGTCACCATAGCTTTACCGCCCATTCCTCTTGCCAGGCGGACTTCAATCAATTCTACGTTGGAAGCTTTGACTGCCGTATCTGCTGCAATAATCGCAGATGCTACAGAATAGCTTTCAATTACTCCCAGGGATCTTACTTCTTTGACTTCGGTACAGCCTGACAATGCCGGAAAAATACTGTCATGCAAATTAGGAAGTATAAATTCATCCACAACATTTTCAGCGCCGCTTACTGCCGATCCACTTCTGACTGCGCTTTGGACGGCTCCAACATCACCTGCAACCATGACAACATATTTGCCAGGGCACATGGCTTGTGCCATGAGGATCTCTACGTTAGCTGCCTTTAGCATGGCATCTGCTGCTAAAAGACCTCTGGTAATATTCTTTAATTCTAATAAACCAATAGCACGCTTCATTTTAATGTCCCCCCTGTTATCCTAAACCGCGCGGATACCAATACTAGTATCTACTCTACAAATCTCTCCGGATATACTGGCATGTAAATTAGCTCCTACCGCTGCGCCTTCAGGTATAGTTCCAATTAAATCACCTTTTTTCACCATATCTCCTACTTTAACAATTGGTAAGGCTGGCGCTCCAATATGCTGAGAGAGAGGCAACGTAACGTCTTTTGCAACCACCTCGTTTGCACCCAGTGGTGCTTTTACATCATATTGAGCAATACCGAGACGTGCTGTCAAACGTTTGGTAGGAATTAAACGATTTATACGGGTTGACAGAGCCTGCTGTGGTTTATTATTATGAGGATTTTTTATCCCGGCTTTTCCCAGTTGCTTTTTCAATTCTGCATTCACTCTGCGGGGAGATAAACCCATGGAACAGCCAAAGGTATCACATGCACCACATTCTGAACACAACAAGGCACGAGAAAAAATAGCCGACTCACCTACCTGCCCTTTACCAATTGCCTGCATGATACGATGAGGTTCTAAACTATGACCTAACAGGTGGCGCGGACAAACATCGGTACAGGCTAAACAATTACAGCATACTGCTTTCGCCCGATTAGCGATCATCTGCCATGTTGTATTTTTTTGTGTAATTAAGGAATGATCCATAGGTAAAACCAAGATGCCTCCTGTAGTTTTAGTAACAGGTGCATCTGCGGTAATTAATTTTCCCATCATCGGACCGCCGTCAATAATTGCATATGGGTTCACGAGTGCTCCCCCTGCCAAAGCAATCAATTCTTGTACTTTCATACCAATGGGTACTTTTAATGTGATTGGTTTCGCCACGGCACCGCCAACTGTAACATATTTATCCGTTACGCCTTGACCTTTTAAAGCGTCCGCAATATTGATTAGGGTTTCAACATTAGCCACTACCACTCCTACATGGAGAGGTATACCGCCTTCGGGTACAATTCGGCCCGTGACTTCATAAACAAGTACTTGTTCATCTCCAGCCGGATAAATGTCAGGTAAAAAGAACAATTCAATTTCCTGCTCACCTATCTCTTTGGTCTGTTGATGATGACCATCATCTTGGTTGTCTTCGACTATGTGGAGCGTGTCGATGACTTTACTGAGTTACACGCCCCTTGGGATGCCATTATATTTGACTATTACCTAAACTTCATACCCCACTTTATAAACCAATTTAGTGCGCTCTTCACCTTTATATCGGTG
>JBEQCC010000381.1:0-3789 GCA_041639455.1 Pelosinus sp.
GATTTCGTAATGATAGTAGAGATTAACGTTTCAAGAAATAGCGGCGAATGATGGCCAAGTTCTGAAAGACTCTAAGACCAAATGCCAGAAGGGCTACATAGTATAAATCGATGCCAATCCGTTCCCCGACGTAGACGAGAAGAGCGGCCAAGAGCGCATTGGTGAAGAAGCCGGTCATAAAAACCAGATTATCAAATTTTCTTTCAGCCCCCGCCCGTAAGCCGCCAAACACCGAGTCCAGCGAAGCGAGCAAGGCTATCGACAAATATTTGGCGTATTCCATAGGCACACTGATAGGCAGTAGAGTGCCAATGAAAAGACCGATCATAAGTCCAATAACAGGTAAAATCATCTATTTCCCTCCGTTCTGGACTGGCTGGGCATACTGGAAGCGAAACGCTCCCTTGAAAGCCGGGATTTGTACCATGTCCTGTTGTTTTACTGCAACCTGGATGTTCCAAAACTGCAGCGTTTCGATGACTCCACCGCGTATTTTCAGTACGTTTTCTAGTGTCACCGGATCGCCAATGGCTTTAATTTCAAACGGTGCAGCAAAGTTCATATTGTTGATAGAAATAAATGGTCCAGCGGTACGGACTTCCGATGAAGCGATGAGGCGTTGGTTATTGATGGCAATGGCCTCGGCGCCGGCGGCCCGCAGTTCGTTAAGAATTTTTAAGATGTCTTCATCTTTTATTAGGTATAAATTTGGGTTTTTACTACTGGAAGGCGCGGTTGGTTTAGTGTCATCCATCGTGACGATGACGCCCGTGCCTTGCAGCGGTATCAGCCCGGCTCCCATTTTGATGGATTCTAGCTCACTGGCGGCAATGTCACCGCCCGCGGCCTGGCGCAGGTCGCGTACCTGATTCTCCAGCGTATTGCGCTCTTTTTCCACTTGCATCAAACGTTGTGTCAGGTCTTCGGATCGCTGGTATTGCACGGAAGACCGAATGTCCTGAGTAGTGCGAAACTGTACGGCCAGCATAATTCCTAAAATAAAACAAACTAAGGCAATAGAGAACTGTCCTTGTTTTTGCAATCGGCACACTCCTATGGTGATAAATGAAATTTTGGCTAGCGTAATGGAAGACTTGAAAGAAGGCTTGCCATCCTTTACATATTATACATATGAATATATAATCATACAAGATGAGTTGCATTTTTCTTAATGGTCGGGAAAAAGAGGAGCTATCACTTGTGAATACACTATGGGATTTGATCATTTTTTTTTAATATTCGGCAGACATCATGGAGGTCATCACGGTGGCGGTCACCACGACGACCACGATAGTCACCATCATGGTCACGGTGGACATAACTACGGATACCCAGATCAATGCGGCTAAAGTAACTTTATTTTTGAGGTGACGTATGAAAGAATTATTATGTGATATGTGTGAGGAGCAGTGTGAGCATCCCGAGACGGTATGCCGCGCAAAAGCCGAGATATTGCCGGAAAATACGGTACAGCAGTTAGCGGAAACGTTTAAGATTTTAGGAGATGGTACCCGGATTAAAATATTACATCTCTTAGCCAACCGGGAAATGTGTGTGTGCGATATTGCCGAGACGCTTTCTATGGGCCAGTCGGCGATTTCCCACCAGCTCCGTGTATTGCGCAGTGCCAGGCTGGTCAAATTCCGGAAGGATGGCAAGGAAGTTTGGTACTCGTTGGATGATGACCATGTGGTGGACTTGATGCGCCAGGGCTTGGAGCATATTAGCCATACGTAGAAGCATGTTATGATGAATTGACTTACCGATTTTGAGTACTGGCGTGATTCTGGTGTACCGGTCAGTGCCGATAAAGGTTTACCGTGATGGTTACGGTGAAGCCGGATATGACGGCTAAGGATATTGGCGAGGAATTGTACAGTCCCGGTATGGCAGCAATCCAAGCGGTGCTGTATGCGGCGGACACGCCTTATTTCTACTTTGTGGCGGCCAAGGACGGCTCTCACCGTTTCAGTAAAAACTATGAAGAGCACTTGGCTGCTGTCGATGAGGTGGCCAGGTAGGTTTACTAAAAATAAGCACACTCTCCGCAATGTTTCTGCGGGGAGTGTGCTTAAATGCTGTACAGGTTGGCAAAACAGCCAACACACAGGGGGACAGAAAGGAAATTATACCAGCAGTAAAGGCGGTCAACAATGCAACTTGACCGATCTCCATTTACGCAACCCTCCTCATTTTTGTTAAATTACCCGCTTCATACCTACGCTGGCAGAAGAATGTTCTATGTATTCCTTTATTTGGGGAAGTGGGTCTGCCCAAAATACCCTCGTATAGACATGAAGCTATGAAGAAATCTTGACAACATGATACAAAATGAATATGATGTATATGAAGATGTATTCATATATCGGAGGTACGACATGAAGCAACAACAAGAATGTGACATATGCGAAGAATTGTGCGAACATCCCCAGACCATTTGTTTGGCAAAGGCGGAGATGCTGCCTGACCAAAGAGTCCGGAAAGTCGCTGACTTGTTTAAAATTTTAGGAGATGCAACGCGGGTAAAGATCCTCCAAATCCTTGCCAAGCGCGAGATGTGTGTATGCGATATTGCCGCCGTTGTGGAAATTGGTCAGTCGAATATTTCGCATCAGCTGCGGCTTTTACGGAATAGCGGACTGGTAAAATTCCGCAAGGAAGGACAAATGGCCTGGTACTCGTTAAATAATGATTATGTTGCAATGCTATTAAGCTTAGGTATCGAACATACCACACATGATTGAGAAAATTACCATTCCGTTTGAGGAATTTAGGAGAGTGATAACATGGCAAGCACGACAGACAACGCCAAAACAAGTGCCACTTTTCAAGTGGATGGTATTACGTGTATGGACTGTGCACAGAAATTTGAAAAGGCTGTCAATGGGCTGCCAGGCGTGACCAAGGCTTCGCTTAATACCATGACCGGCAAACTGACGATGGAAGGCGCGGCTGACCTGGAGGCCATCCGCCGGTTGGGCGAAGAAGAGGAGTATACCGTAAATCCGGTGGAGGTGCCGAGAGCCCAGACGGTGACGGCTTTTCAGGTAGATGGTATTACCTGCATGGACTGCGCTCAGAAGTTTGAAAAAGCTGTAAATAGTCTACCAGGCGTAGCCAAAGCCAGCCTTAACACCATGACAGGCAAATTAACCGTTGAAGGCACAGCAGATCTGGAAGCTATCCGGCAACTGGGGGCCGAAGAGGATTATACCGTTAGCCTGGCGGAACCATCTGTTGCCGCGAGCGTTGCAGTCTTTCAAGTGAATGGCATTACCTGTATGGATTGTGCGCAAAAATTTGAAAAGGCCGTGAATGGATTGCCAGGCGTAAGCAAGGCTAGCCTTAACACGATGAATGGCAAATTAACTGTCGAAGGTGCTGCAGACCTAGAAGCTATCCGACAGTTGGGAGCAGAGGAAAACTATACGGTCAATCCGGTGTCTGAACAAACACCGGTGAAGCAGTCGGTGAAAAGAGCGGACTGGGAAGTGCGCCGCGCCATTATCTCTGGCCTTGCGTTAGCCGCTGGCTATGGTCTAGAAAAGTTTGGCGGCCCGGCGGTGGTATTTTTGCCGCTCTATATTGTGGCCATGGTACTTGGTGGCTGGGGTAATTTCAAGAAGGCCGCCCGCGCCCTGCCACGTTTCAAATTCAACATGAGCGTATTGATGAGTGTCGCCGTTATCGGGGCGTTGGCTATCGGCCAATATGAAGAAGGCGCGTCCGTGGCATTTCTGTACGCCATATCGGAGATGCTGGAAGCCTGGACGATGGAAAAAGCCCGGC
>JBEQCC010000382.1:0-3816 GCA_041639455.1 Pelosinus sp.
GCTATAAATGAATTAATTGCCTTAATTGAAACGGTTCCGTTTATGGGGGGGAAGAATGTAATTCATATTCGGGGAACTGCGTTACTGCGTCCACGAAAAAGTGGTGGAAATGAGCAAGGGGAAATCAGTGACAAAGTTGAGGAACGCTTATTTAAGGTCATCAGTGATATGCCGGATTACACGCATTTGATTCTTTCGACCACGGATAAAGTAGATAAACGGCGTAAATTGTTTAAACTAATTGAAAAGCATGGAGCTACTGTTGAACTAGCCAATATCAAAGCAAAGGATGTGAGAGGCTGGCTTACAGCTAAATTGGCTGAACTGAACAAAAGAATGGATAGCGATGCTATGGAGTATTTTCTAGGAGTAGTTAGCATTATGCCTCAAATATCCCTAAGCTTTTTGCATAATGAATTAGAGAAAGCTGCTTTATTTACAGACGGGAAAACTAGAATTAGTCAATCTGATCTTATAACGATTATGTCGAGTATACCGGAAATTTCTATATTTTCAATGATTGATGCAGTTAGCCAAAAACAAATTGGCAAAGCATTACAGTTAATGGGAGAGCAGTTAAAGTCGGGAGAACATCCTCTTAAATTGGTATCTTTATTAGCACGGCAAGTACGCTTGATGTGGCAGGCTAAAGAGATGTCAAAGGATGGATATGGCAGTAGAGAAATCGCCGAAAAACTTGCCTTAGTGCCTTTTATCGGTGAAAAAATGCTCAAACAAAGTAAGAATTTTACCTCAGAGATATTAAAGGAAGCTACGCTAGCCTTAGCGGCAGCTGACTATGATCTAAAGTCCGGTAGGGCTAATAAATCGGCTTTAGAGGAAATTATTATTGCTATGTGTAGATAAAGGTAGAGGGAGAAAAATCAATGGGTGTGCCCACCTGATTCTTCTCCCTCTGTCTTTATCTAGAAAGGATAACGTAAAAAGCCTCTGAACATAGCAAAATGAACAGAGGCTTTAATCTTAATTAATTAGCTAAAGCGTTAATTTTACGAGCTAATCTCGATTTTTTACGAGCTGCGGCATTTTTATGAACAACACCTTTGCTGGCTGCCTTGTCAATAGTTTTGCTGGCATTAATTAGAAGAGCTTTCGCTTCATCAGTGTTACCAGCAGTTACAGACTCAACTACTTTACGAGATACAGTTCTAATGGTTGATCTCACCGCAAAGTTTCTAGCACGTCGCTCAGCATCAGTTTTTACGCTACGTTCAGATGACTTAATGTTTGGCAAGTGATTCACCTCCTTAAAGAGCATGTTACCTATAGTATCTTAGCATGTGATTATGGAAAATGCAAGTAACAAATAATAATTTATAGCTATGAGATGGGAATTTCTCAATGGCTTGCATACTTATAGGAAGCTACTTTTATTATGGGATGTGTTAATTGCATAGCTAGTAACATTTTAGGGCAAAATAATTTTGATTTTAGACCTAAGGAGTGGATAAAAGTGGAACATTTTACAGGTACTTCTCGTACTGATTTAGCATTAGAAGCAAGAGAATTATTAACCAAGCAAGTGAGTGAAGATATTTCAGGAGTTTTGGTGGAAACATCAGAAGATGAGGAGGTTGTTCTTACTAAAGTTGATATTACTACACCGGAAGCGGAAAAGATCATGGGAAAGAAACAGGGAACCTATGTCACGATAGAAGCTCAAGGACTCCGTTATAAGAATACTCCTCTGCAAGAAAAAATAATGAAACTATTAGCAGATGAGTTGGTAGGTATGGCGGAACTATCCAAAAAAGCAACAGTCTTAGTCATTGGTTTAGGCAATCGTAATATTACTCCTGATGCTTTAGGTCCTCGGGCTATTGACAAAATTGTAGTAACACGACATTTGCAGGAAATCTTATCCCCTGAGCTCAAGGGAGGAGTACGGTCAATTTGTGCCATTGCACCAGGTGTTTTAGGGATTACTGGTATGGAGACTGTAGAGATTGTACAGGGATTGGTTAGTAAAATTAAACCAGACCTGGTTATTGCCATTGATGCCTTAGCAGCAGCTTCTAGCCGTAGAGTGATTTCCACTGTACAATTAGCCAATACAGGCATCAGTCCTGGTTCTGGTGTAGGTAATAAACGATTTGGCTTGACCCTAGAATCCTTAGGAGTGCCTGTAATTGCTATTGGCGTACCGACTGTTGTTCATGCTTCTACCATTGCCATGGATACGATTAATATCTTGCAAGAGCATGCACCATTCGCTCGCTACTTTAAAAGTATGGAGAATTTATCTGATGCGGATCGTCATACGATTGTGCGTCAAGTGCTACCAGAGGTATTAGGTGATTTGATGGTAACTCCCAAAGAGGTAGATCGTTTTATTGATGATATTGCGGTGGCTGTTGCTGGGGGAATTAATCAAGCCATGCATCCTCATATTGATTACGAAAATATACATGCTTATTTGCATTAATAAAATGTAACACTGGTAGAAAAAAGCTTTATTCCTCCTTGGATCTCTAAGCGGATTTCAGTACTATCCCTTTCCTCCCAAGCATATACATTGTATGTAAACAAAAAAGTGTGACAACCTGTGCTTTATTTCGTAGCGCAGATGTCAAGGGAGGAAAGGATGTTAAAAAGGCGTGCACGTCACCAGGCAAGGTATCTCTGGCATAAAAAAATAGGATTTGCAATACTTGCTCTGCTTTTCTTAAGCGTAGTAATGTGGCAAGGTTTAGATAAATCTCAAGATGTTATCCCAGCAAGTGCAAATGGTTCCTTGCGACAAGAACAATATAGATTGCCTCAATGGCGTGATATATTATTTTCAGGCATTCCCGGTTTGAATCGTACTACAGAGCCTAGACCAGTGGTAATTGTAAAAAATGAGCAGAATGTTCAGCAACTGCTAAGGGGGACGATGCGGCTTTTAATTGGCGTGGATATTGCCGATATACGTTCTATATTGCAAGTTGAAATTCCCTTGTTGACAAAGGTTAAATCTGTACCTCAAACGGTGAGTGCTATGACATTGCCTAACTTTCCTAAGTTTGAAAAAAAAGAAACGGTATCAAGCGGCAAGCCTTTGGTTGGTCTTTATTATACACATACAGCAGAATCCTATGTTCCTAATACGGGTGCTACTCATAAACCGGGAGGGCAGCTAGGTGATATTGTAGATGTAGGGGGAGCACTCGCCAAGCAATTAGGTACTTATGGTATTTCTACTTTACAAAATACTACTGTTAATGATTATCCAAGCTTTATGAAAGCTTATGATGCTTCAGAGGTTACAGTAAAAAAAATGATAGCTGAGAACCCATCAATTCAGATGTTTTTTGACATTCATCGTGATGCTGGTAAAAAAGAAAATTACACCGCGATGGTAAATGGTGTAGAAGTTGCGAAAATTAAAATACTGGTTTGTATAGGGCAGCCAGATTTAGTTCAGCCTAATTGGCCGAAGAATCATGCTTTTGCTAAGTTAATTGATGCTAAATTAAATCAGCGTTTTCCAGGTCTTTCTTTCGGAATTCAACTGGAGAAGTGGCGATATAATCAGCAGCTTCATCCACGAGCTTTATTGCTTGAGGTAGGGAGCGAGGAGAATACAAAAGAAGAAGCGCAGCGCGCTATGGAAATGTTCGGTGATGTATTAGCTGAGATTATTAATGAAAATAATATACAGTAAAGAATGTAGATATATCTTTTATATAAGAGGTGCGGATGTGTTTTATTCCTTAGCTTATAGGGATGTTTTAATGATTGTTCGTGGTTTAATGATTTTAGTCGTAGTTATAGCCCTAGGGTTATCTGTAGCCGATCAACAATTAAATACGT
>JBEQCC010000383.1:0-3810 GCA_041639455.1 Pelosinus sp.
TCTCACCTAGGGTGTGTCTGAAAACTAGCGGAATGGTCGATGACGAGTAATTTTTGTGCCAGACGAGGCAAAACTTCGCAGGAATAATGGTTCTTATTTCAAAAACGCCCTAGCTAAGACAGTCTAAAATGCTATGGTGATTTTTTTATTTTCTAGTAAGGTGTCCATTGCGTTGAAAGAAGGTTACTGTCCGCCTTTTATTGTAAGCAAAATATAGTATTCAATGAATTGAATATATTTAGAAAGATATTGGTTTTTATAAATATGCCAAAAGTAGCTGCTGGGAGAAATATCATCATATTGCTTAAAATGTTAAATAATTATCTTAATATATTAAATTTACAGAAAATTGATTATTGTTTAGACTGAATAAAAGTAGTGTATAGATCAATGCAAAATAGTAAAGTGATAGCAAGAACGAGAGAAGTAGAAAGCGGAATGGTAGCTGTCAATGGAGCGACAACTGGGTTTTCAGAAATTGCTGATTTGGTCAACTCTGTATCTGGTCAGGTATGGACTATTAAATATAGGAAAGAATCATATCATGGAGGTATTTATTATGAATTATGGACAGATTTTGGATCATGGAGCAGAAATTGAGCAAGGCTGGGGACAGCTTCAGCGAATCTTAAGTCAAATTATTCCTCCCACTTTTCCTCATCGTGATTTTGCGATAACAGATTATGGTGCGATTGGGGATGGGATAACGGATTGTACAGACGCTTTCCGCAGAGTAATGACGGCAGCTAATATGGCCGGTGGGGGGCGGGTGGTGGTTTCTGCGGGAATTTACCTTACAGGTCCTATTTATTTTAAGAGCAATGTCAATTTGTATGTGTCTAAAGAGGCTACCGTAAAATTCAGCCAAGAGTTAGAAAAATATTTACCCATGGTGCTGAACCGGTTTGAGGGAGTGGAACTGTACAATTATTCTCCTTTAATCTATTCTTATGGTGCCATAAATATTGCTATTACCGGGGAGGGGATTCTTGATGGTAGCGGTGATGATGAACATTGGTGGCCATGGAAGGGGCTAACTCAGTATGGTTGGCAAGAAGGGCAGGCGCATCAGGCTGAGGATCGCGATGTACTGTTTGCTATGGCAGAGCAGAATATACCTGTAGAAAAAAGAAAGTTTGGCAGCGGGCACTATTTGCGCCCAAGCTTTATACAATTTTATAACAGTAAAAATATCTTAATTGAAGGTGTTACAATAAAGGACTCTCCCATGTGGCAGATTTCTCCCGTGCTTTGTGAAAATATCACGATTAATAAGGTGAAAATCATTGGACATGGTCCTAATACTGACGGTTTTGATCCTGACTCCTGCAAGAATGTTTTGATTAAAAATTGCTATTTTGATAATGGAGATGATTGTATCGCCATTAAATCAGGCAGAAATGGCGATGGCAGGCGGATTAATATTCCTTGTGAAAATATTGTGATTCAGAATAATTATATGAAAGATGGTCATGGTGGAATAACCATTGGCAGTGAAGTATCAGGCGGTGTTCGCAACGTTTTTGCTGACAATAATGTGATGGATAGTCCCAATTTAGACCGTGCATTACGGTTTAAAACCAATTCTGTACGTGGCGGCATCATCGAAAATATTTACTTTAGAAATACGGTTGTAAAAAGTATTGGAGAAGAAATACTCATTGTGGATATGGATTACGAAGAGGGAGATGCTGGTGAATATACACCCATTGTCCGCAATATCTTTGTTGATAACTTAGAGAGTTATGGTGGAAAAACCGGAATTTTGATGAGGGCATATGATCGCACTCCCATTACGAACGTAAAATTCACGAATTGTACATTGCACAATGTAGAGATTCCTTTTGCCTTGAAGAATGTTGAACAATTGGTATTTCAAAATGTTAATATTAATGGGAAAAATTATGATGTAAAATAGCTTCTACTATGTAAATTCAGGATGGTTTGGTGAGCAATAAAATCCTTCTTTGTCATTTATGACAAAGAAGGATTTTATATTGCTAAATGACTTACAAATAAAGTCTTCTTTATTTTAATTGTAGAAAACTTATTAAAATAGTAAATAGTTATCTTAATATATCAAATTCTTGGAATTTTATTTTCATTTTATAATAGAGGAAAGAAATTATGAAGGAGCTGTGAATAAGGAGGTGAGTTGTTAATGGACAAAATAAAAAAATGGAAGAACCTTTGTAAAGCAAAAGAAATGGTAGAAGTATTAAATCAAAAACACTTTAAGGCAACCTATGTGAAAAATGCGGAAGAAGCAAAAACACAGCTTCTTGCTATAATTGAAGAAGGTGCAAGCATTGCCATAGGAGGATCTGCAACATTAAGTGAGATGGGATTAGTCGATATTTTGAGAAATGGAAATTATAAGTTTTTTGATAGATATCAAGACCTCCCATTTGACCCAGACATAGTAGAGATACATAAAAAATCTCTAACTGCTGATTTTTTGCTGACAGGAACCAATGCGATTACTAAAAATGGAGAGTTAGTGAATACGGACTGTACTGGCAATCGTGTTGCGCCTATGATTTTTGGTCCTAAGAACGTTATTGTAGTAGCAGGTGTTAATAAAATAGTAGATAGTATCGAGGATGCTTTTAAAAGAATAAGAGAGATAGCACCGATGAATTCTAAAAGAATAAAACATGAAACGCCATGTGCAGAGACTGGAACGTGCGTGGACTGTGACTGTAAAAAAAGAATATGTAATTTTACTACGATTATTCATAATGGGATCAAGTTTGAAGGAAGAATTAAAATCATCATCATAGCTGAGGAAATTGGCTATTAAAAGAATTTTTTTAGCTAATGGTTGAATCAAAAGAAATAGAGGTGACAAATATGAAAAAATATGCGCAATGGATGGCAGATTCAATAATCGCAAGAAAAACAAATCTGACGGATCACTGGGGATATGAATATGGCTTAACCTTAGATGGGATAGCAAAAGTTTGGCAACAAACAGGGGATAAAAAGTATTTGGATTTCATAGTTGCAACGATGGATCACTTTATACAAGACGATGGAACGATAAATGGGTACAGATTAGAGGAATACAATATAGATCATTTAAATAATGGAAAAATATTAATCACTTTGTATAACGCAACTGGCAACGAAAAATATAAAAAAGCTTTGCTCGCACTAAGAAAACAAATCGAGAGTCACCCACGTACTCAGGAAGCTGTTTTTTGGCACAAGCAAATCTACCCTCACCAAATATGGTTAGATGGATTGTACATGGGAGCGACTTTTTATGCCGCCTATATTAAGGAATTTGGAGAAATAGCAGAGTTCGATGATGTCGCGGCTCAATTTATAATAACAGAAAAAAATCTAAAAGACGAAAAAACAGGTCTTTTATATCATGCTTGGGATGAAGCGAAAGAACAGTTTTGGGCCGATCCCAAAACAGGCCTATCGCCGCATTTTTGGGTAAGAGCAATGGGATGGTATGTAATGGCTTTAGCTGATACATTAGAAGTTTTTCCTGAAGAGAATAATAACAAAAAAAAGTTAATTGCCATATTCAATCAATGTATGCAGGCATTACTGAAGGTACAGGACAAAGCGAATCGTGTATGGTATCAAGTTTTAGATGAGGGAGATCGAAAAGGTAACTATTTGGAATCTTCAGGATCATCCATGATTGTATACGCCTTGTTGAAAGGAGTAAGAAAAGGATACTTACCGGAAAATCTAAAAGAGACAGCACAAGAGGCCTACCAGGGCTTGATAGATGCATTTATCTTAGAGACAAAGGAAGGACTTATTAATTTAAACAAAGTTTGTTATGTT
>JBEQCC010000384.1:0-3805 GCA_041639455.1 Pelosinus sp.
ATGGTGAAAGGGTTGTAATCATTGGCGGTGGTTTTTGGTGGCTTAGAAGGGATGGTCACAAGTGATTGTATATTTTGAGCTTAAGGGATCTTATAAGCGCTATCGGTACCGATAGCGCTTATTTTATGCTATGGATAGCAGACACCTAGGCTGATGATAGTAGTACTTTTCATAATGAAATCGGAAGGATTATTTGACTCCTCTTGTTTTAATAATAAAAATTTGGGATAATAAGAAACAGATTGGTAGGTTCAAAAGATTTAATATATAAAAGCGATTTTTATTAGTTTGAAAAGAGGACAATAAATGGACAAAGCATCCTTTTATGGATTGACATTAAATCAACTAGAAACATGGCTTATAGAACGTGGACAGAAGAAATCTCGTGCAGTGCAAGTATGGCAGTGGGTTTATCGGAAAAAGGTAATGCATTTCTCCGAAATGACTGATGTCAATAAAGAGTGTGTTCAATTATTAGCAGATCATTTTGTCATTAAAACGTTAAAAGAACACTGTAGGCAAGAAGCAACAGATGGAACGGTCAAGTTTTTATTTCAGCTATTTGATGGTAATTTAATTGAAACCGTTCTAATGAGAAATAAATTTGGTTTATCGGTTTGTGTTACAACACAAGTTGGCTGTAATATCGGGTGTAGTTTTTGTGCAAGTGGCTTATTAAAGAAAAAACGCGATTTGACCAGTGGTGAAATTGTAGAACAAATTATGAAAGTGGAACAGTATCTAAAGCAAAAGGATCTAGAAGAAAGAGTCAGTCATGTTGTAGTGATGGGAATTGGCGAACCACTTGATAATTTTGCAAATCTAATCGATTTTTTATTAATTATCAAAGAGCATAACGGCCTAGCCATTGCTGCAAGGCGGATCACCGTATCGACCAGCGGACTTGCAGATCGAATTGTTGAATTTGCCGATACAAATTTGCAGGTTAACTTAGCAATTTCTCTGCATGCGCCAAATAATGAACTTCGATCGCGGATCATGAAAATAAACCGTGTCTTTTCGATAGAGCAAATAATGCAGGCTGTTGATTACTATCTGTCAAAAACCAATAGAAGGATTACGTTAGAATACATTCTGTTAAAGGATATGAATGATAGTTGTCAGCATGCTCTTGAACTTGCTGAGTTGATTGGTGATAGAAAGAAAAGTGTTAATGTAAACTTAATCCCTTATAATCCAGTAGACGAACATAGTCAATACCAAAGAAGCGAGCTAGGAGCCATGCGAACGTTCTACGATATACTAAAAAAGAATGGTATTCATTGCAGCAAGCGTCTAGAGCATGGGACCGATATTGATGCTGCTTGTGGGCAGTTAAGAAGTCAACAAATCAAAGAAGCCAGGCAAAATAATTGTGGTTAACAAACACATTCATTAAGAGAGCCTCCTGCACCAATTCGAAAGGAATTTTTTGTAGGAGGTTTGTATTTTAGAATCCTTAAAATTGATCACATAGCCAGAGTAAATAGAGTATGATACAATCCTAGATATGATCTTTGCAGGCAGCAGATTGCTGGTACCTTAAGTTCATATGAATCTTTTCTATAGATGGAGGCCGACATGGACGATCAAGAAAGACAAACAGAAGCGATAAAACTAGAGGAAACTCTTAAAGAAATAAAAAAACAACTAGTAATAAGCGAAGACAATTGCGTAGTAAAACAATCTGAACTTAAAGAAACCCTGTTACATTATTGGGAAAAATGTGGCAGCGATGAAGCACAATTGGTAGAAACCGCAAATCGTCAGCGGGCACTTTCATCCTTAACTCATAACACTCCTCTTAAATTAAGAAAAATGCTAAACTCACCTTACTTCGGACGTATTGACTTTATCGAAAAAAATACTGGGATGGAACCTCAGGAAGAAGAAGTATATATTGGTCTTTCTACATTAATGGATGAGGAAACTGGAGAATTTCTTATTTATGATTGGCGGGCACCTATTTCGAGCATGTTTTATGATTATGGTTTAGGTCAAGCCACTTATCATTGTTCAGAAGGAAACATCAATGGAAAGATCATACTAAAACGTCAATATAAAATAGCAAACGGTTGTATGCAATATATGTTTAATGCAGATTTAAAAATCGATGATGAAATGCTGCAAGAAATACTAGGTAAAAGTGTTGATGATAAAATGCATACTATTGTTAACAGCATTCAACGTGAGCAAAACCAAATTATTCGTGATGCAAATCATAGAGCACTTTTTGTAGAGGGGCCAGCAGGCAGTGGTAAAACTTCTGTAGCCTTGCATCGTATCGCATTTTTGCTTTATCGTGACAGAAAGAATATTAGTGAAAAAAATGTTCTGATTCTCTCACCGAATCATTTATTTAGCGACTATATTTCCAATGTTTTACCGGAAATGGGGGAAGAAAATGTGCTGCAAAAAACATTTCATGATTGTGTCTTCGAGGCAATCAACCAGCTTCCCATAAAACTTGAAACCCGTACGTTTCATCTGGAAACGGTATTGTCAAACGGGAGTGACCGCCAACAGGCCCTGCGCGCAGAAAATATACGGTTTAAATCATCTTGCAATTTTGAGAATATCCTACGGGAATATCTAGAATGGGCACAAACAAGCCTAGTGGATGAGTACCCAGATATCGAATTTCGCGGGCAATTGATCTTTAAAAAAGAGGAATGGAGGCATTATTTTCTTGGGAATCTTTCCGAGATGCCAGTGAAGATTCGATTAGAAAAGATAAGGGCTGTGATCGAAAGCAGAATGCGCCCGTTATTTCATGCTGTTCGTAAGGAAAAGGAAGTCGAAATTGTAAATCGCGCTGAAGAGGTTGACGAGAATACAATTAAAGCTTTGGCAAGAATTGCGGCCCGGGAGGAGTTTGCTTCCTTTTATGAGAAACTTGATAGATTGACCAAAATGAGTCCGCTGGCAGAATATCGAAAGCTATTTAAAGGAGGCTGGCTGCTTGCCAGGTCGTCAAATAAAACTGATTTTCCTAAAGCATGGCAGTCAATTCAAAGGCAAACTCTTTCTTACTTAAATAATGGTGTGCTGCCATATGAAGATACTCCAGGGTTTATATATTTTCAAGGTGTGCTGCAAGGGTTTCCCATAAATCGCGATATTAAATATTTGATTATTGATGAAGCTCAGGATTATACAAGAATGCAATACCAAATCCTTGTGACGATCTTTCCAAACTCTACATGGACGGTAGTAGGAGATCCTGCACAAGTCGTGCATCCATTTTTAAATACAGCAAGCTTTAATGATATGAGTGAAATTATCGGAAATGAAAAATCAATAGCCTTCCGACTAACGCGCAGTTATCGATCAACAAAGGAAATTCAGGCTTTTTGTCAGGCGATACTTTCTGATAAAGCAAAAGTAGAATCAATTAATCGTTCAGGAGTTTTACCCACAGTAACCAAAATTGAAAATCTTCACGAATATACTCCTGTTCTCATTCAAACCATTACGAGTATCCTTAAAGAAGGATGGAATTCAATCGGCATTATTTGTAAGAATACCTATCAATCGAAAAAGGTTTTTTCGGAGCTGAAGGAATATATTGATTTGAATCTAGTAATTGATGAGGAGGACTCATTCCATCAAGGTATTGTTGTAATTCCATCGTATTTAGCAAAAGGATTAGAATTTGATGCGGTGTTGGTTGTTAATGCTGATACAATTAATTTTAGTAGTGAAGAAGAACGTCATATATTATATACAATATGCACACGTACATTGCATCGTTTAAGTCTTTTTTATTATGGAAAACCCTCGCTTTTCTTAAGAGAGATGGATG
>JBEQCC010000385.1:0-3796 GCA_041639455.1 Pelosinus sp.
CTGTAAAAGCTGTATGATCGCTTGCCCCTTTGGAGCCATTGAACTGATTGTGTCTCGTAAAGAACCTATGGGCGATGAAGAGAACCGCCTGGAAGATGAACCAGAGGTTGTTGCTAGTAAATGTGATCTATGCGGGGGAGCGCCTGCATGCGTAAAAGCTTGTCCCCGTGAAGCCCTTCAATATGTTGATATGGTAAAAGAACGAACGCAGCGGCGTATTGCGGCGGTCAATAAGATGAGTGGATTCCACAATGAATTCATGGTCAGGGAGGGATAAGTGGTGGCGAAAAAACTACAAGAGAATATTAAAATAGATGCAGAACTTTGTACAGGATGTGGCCGATGCTCGGAAGTCTGCCCTGTAGACGCGATTGAAGGTGAAGAAGGTAAGCCTCAGTCTGTTAATGTGGCTAAGTGTGTCATGTGTGGGCAATGTGTGCAAATATGCAGTGCTTATGATTCTCCTTTTGAACAGTATGCGACGTCTCGAAGCCAAAGACTGAAAGAACGGGATATGCCTATGGTGAAAGAACCGCTATTTGCTGCTTATTATCATGGTGACTTTTTTAACGTAAAGAAGCGATTGGCGGACACAAAACAATTTTCCATGGTGCAATGCGCTCCGGCAGTCAGGGTCTCTCTTGCCGAAGAATTTGGCATGCCTCTTGGCAGCCTGGTACCAGGAAAAATGGTTGCAGCCTTGAAGCGTTTGGGTTTTACGCGAGTGTATGATACCAACTTTGCTGCTGACTTAACCATCATGGAAGAAGGCAGTGAATTGGTTAAGAGAATTACAGAGGGCGGATCACTGCCGATGTTTACCTCCTGTTGTCCAGCTTGGGTAAAGTTTGTAGAGAATGAATACCCTGAGCTGATTGACCATTTATCAAGTTGTAAATCACCGCAGCAAATGGCGGGAAGTATGTTTAAAACCTATGGTGCAAGCGTTGATGGGGTCGATGCCCAAGAGGTATATAGTGTCGCGATTATGCCCTGTACCTGCAAAAGGTTTGAGGCCAGTCGGCCTGAGATGAAATCCAGTGGCTATCAGGATGTGGATGCTGTCTTAACCACAAGGGAATTGGCCTATCTCATTAAGGAAGCGGCGATTGATTTTAATGCTTTGCCTGAAGAAAGCTTTGATAAACCCTTAGGTATGTACTCTGGGGCGGGTACTATTTTTGGGGTAACAGGCGGTGTTATGGAGGCAGCGATTCGTACTGCCTATGAGCTGATAACCAAAGAGCCGATTGAGAATGTGAATGTAACTAGTGTCAGAGGTGAACAAGGTGTCAGGAAGGTCACATTGGATACTGGTGCATTGAAGCTTAAAACTGTTGTGGTTTCAGGATTGAAAAATGTAATTCCCATTTTGGAAGATATACAAAGAGGAAAGGCTGATTTTCACTTTATGGAGGTAATGACCTGTCCAGCAGGCTGTATCAGCGGTGGGGGGCAACCGAAAATGCTCATGCCTGTCGATGGAAGAATAGCCTATGAAAATCGGAAGTTTAGCACCTATCAGCATGATGAAGAGCAGCGCTATCGAAAGTCTCATGAAAATCCAGAAATACAAGATATTTACCAAAAGTTTTTGGGAGAACCCCTAGGGCATAAATCCCACAAACTTCTGCATACCCACTATAAGGCTAGTCGATGAGGCTTGGTCTATTTACGGCTATATTTAGTTGTTTTCCGAGAGTATACATAAAGAAGACTTAGGAGGTAGAGATATGAATGACTTTGTAATAGCAGACCCTGGGAGATGTATTGGTTGCCGTACCTGTGAAGTTGCCTGTGTAATGGCTCATCAAAAAGATCAAGCTCTTGAAAAGCTAACTGTAGAAAATTTTTCGCCAAGATTAAGGGTGGTAAAGACCGCAAAAGTGACTACGCCGATTCAATGCCATCAATGTGAAGATGCACCTTGCGCCAAAGCTTGCGCTGCTCAAGCGATCGTGCAGCAAGACCAATCTGTGCAAGTAATTCAAGGGAAGTGCATCGGTTGTAAGGCGTGTTTGATGGCGTGTCCTTATGGTGCGATGGATTTGGTGCTCACTGCGGCGCCTGCACAAGGTGAAAGTAAAGTGGAAGCACTAAAGTGTGACTTGTGCCGCAAACAAGATGGAGGACCCGCCTGTATTAAGGTTTGCCCAACAAAAGCTCTTTATGAGATTCGTGGTTCTAAAATGATGGAACAGATACAACATAGACGCAAAAGAGCGGCCCTTGGAGTGACGAGCAGCAGATAATATGGGGAGAATGGAGGGTGTCAAATGGCTAATAAAGTATTAACGATATGTCCTTATTGCGGCAGCGGCTGTCAAATCTATTTAACGGTAAAAGATGGAGAAGTTATAGGCGCTGAGCCCGGAAATGGCCGTACAAATGAAAGTGAATTGTGTTTAAAGGGATATTATGGCTGGGATTTTCTTAAGAATTCGAAACGCCTTACTGCACGCTTAATGAAACCGCTATTAAGGCGCAATCGTACCGATGAATTTGAAGAGGTATCTTGGGATGAAGCAATTGATTTTGCAGCAACCAGATTGCAGGCGATTAAAGAAAAGTATGGTCCTGATGCAATTATGGCTACGGGATCGGCTCGCGGTCCCGGAAATGAAGCCAATTATATTATGCAGAAATTTGTCAGGGCAGCTATAGGAACGAATAATATTGACCATTGTGCTCGGGTTTGTCATGGATCTTCGGTATCAGGTTTGCAAGCTACCTTAGGCAATGGGGCAATGTCCAATTCCATTCCTGAAATTGAAGATACAAAATGTGTCTTTATTTTTGGCTATAATGCGGCAGAATCCCATCCGATTGTTGCGCGCCGCATCGTTAAAGCAAAGGAAAAAGGGGCAAAGGTGATTGTTACCGATCCTCGCTTTACGGAGCAGGCTAAAATTGCCGATCTATGGCTGCCTATTAAGAATGGTACAAATATGGCTCTTGTAAATGCTTTCGGAAATGTCTTGATTCAAGAAGGCTTATACAACAAGCAATATGTAGAAAACTTTACAGAAGGTTTTACCGAATACAAAAAAAACGTCGCAAAGTATACACCGGAATATGCCGAAAGTATTACAGGAATACCTGCGAAAGATATTCGAGAAGCCATACGAACCTATGCTAAAGCTCCTAGTGCGACCATTCTCTGGGGAATGGGAGTTACTCAATTTGGTCAAGCCGTAGATGTTGTAAAAGGTTTGTCTTCTTTAGCCTTGTTGACAGGAAATTTAGGACGTCCGAATGTAGGCGTAGGTCCGGTGCGGGGACAGAATAATGTACAAGGGGCCTGTGATCATGGGGCACTGCCTAACTTATTTCCAGGTTACCAATCTGTAGAAGATGATGCAATACGAGGTAAGTTTGAAAAGTCTTGGGGTGTATCCTTACCGGCAAAGCCTGGTTATCGCCTGACGGAAGTTCCTCATTTGGCAAAAGAAGGCAAAGTGAAAGCGTACTATATTTTTGGTGAAGATCCTGTGCAAAGCGATCCTGATGCAGCAGGCGTTAGAGAAGCGTTAGCCAGTATGGAACTTGTAATCGTCCAGGATATTTTTATGAATAAAACAGCATTGCATGCGGATGTTATTTTTCCAGCTACCTCTTGGGGAGAGCATGAGGGAGTTTATTCTTCAGCAGACAGGGGGTTTCAGAAATTCAATAAGGCAATTGAGCCGAAAGGCGATGTGAAGCCAGACTGGGAGATCATTTCCTTGATGTCAACTGCTATGGGATATCCTATGAAATATAGTAAGACAGAATAAATTTGGGAAGAGCTAAGAAC
>JBEQCC010000386.1:0-3794 GCA_041639455.1 Pelosinus sp.
AATATTTTTTTTGTTTATAAGAATCTTTATTTACATTTTCTATCAAGTAAAAATTTTCAATATACAAATCTAGAATAGGACTAAGTAAAACCTTATCAATCTTTAATCTTTTTATTTTATACTTTTTCTGCAAAGGAGCCAATGCAACTACCATCTGAATAGTAGAGCAATTCGGGTTTGCAATTATTTTATCGTTTTTTGTTAATACTGATGCATTTACTTCTGGCACAACTAATGGTACTGTAGGATCCATTCTAAAAGCGCTGGAATTATCAATGACTACTGCACCATATTTTACTGCAGCAGGTGCAAACTTTATACTGGCAGATCCACCAGCAAATAGAGCGATGTCTATATTCTTAAAAGAGTCATCAGTAGCTTCTTCTACAGTGAAATCTTTTCCCATAAAATTGATAATTTTGCCGGCAGACCGTTTGGAGGCAAGCAGTTTTAAATTGTCATATGGAAAATTACGCTCTTCGATTAAATCCAAAAACTCCTGACCAACTGCTCCAGTAGCTCCAAGTATTGCTACATTATATTTTTTCATGTATATCGCTCCCTTTTGTTTTCTCATAAGATCTATATACTTTATTATATTCATATTTTTTACTATAATTCTTGCTTCAAATGCCTAATTTAGTGCAAAAAATGCTATTAATTTAATAATGATTACGCTATTATTCAGGGCTATTCCTATTTCATAAGCTATATGTTAAGCATACAAAGAATTATTTCAAAATTTCTTCAAGTCCTAAAACGAGACCCTTTGCATTAAGTACGTGTTTACAGGCTAGTAAAACCCCTGGCATAAATGATTCTCGTGATATAGAATCATGGCGAATCGTCAAGGTTTGACCAAGCCCACCAAAAATAACTTCTTGATGAGCTACGTAGCCAGGAAGGCGAACACTATGCATTCTGATACCTGAGAAGTCTCCACCACGTGCACCAGCGAGCTTTTCAACCTCATCGGGGTGTCCTTGCTGTAAGAATCCGCGCTTTTGGGCTATTAGCTCTGCAGTGTGCAAAGCAGTTCCAGATGGTGCGTCAAGTTTTTGATCATGATGTAATTCAATAATTTCCACATGGGGAAAAAATTTCGCGGCATCTTGTGCCAGTTTCATCATTAAGATTGCCCCAATTGAAAAATTAGGAGAAATTAATGCATTTACCTTAGTTTCTACACATAATTTACTAATCTCTTCTATATTTTCTTCTGATAGACCAGTAGTTCCTACAACAGGACAGATTCCATTAGTAATGGCGATATGGATATTATTTAATACTACTTCTGGTCTTGTGAAATCAACCATTACTTGTGGTTTGGTTTCGTTAATAACGGTTTGCAAATCATTACCTATGATAACGCCCGTTTTTCCTGCGCCGATTAAATCACCAACATCTGCAAAATCAGATTTAGTATCCACAGCACCCACGATACTTAATTGAGTATCGTTATGTATGGCTTTGAGTACTTCACGCCCCATTTTACCGTAAGCTCCGCAAACTATCACTCTAATCATCTTGTGCACCTCCTAATAGTAGCAATGTATTCATTCAAAGTGTTGAATGTTAATAATGAAGACAAAATAATAGCCGATGAGTAAAATCTCATCGGCTGTCAATAGTAGGTAAGACAGTATAAGGATGGTGAGAAAACAAAATAACAATGTTTCCCCACGCCTTAGATAAGATAGCACTCCACTAGAAGATTAATTCTAGTGACAGTCTTACATCTATTAAATGAAAGACCAGCACAAAAGATTTGGTGTCTTTTGCACTTCGGCAAACAACCCTTTTCTTTCAGATCATAAAAACCAATCTCCCTGAAAGTACTCTTGTTGTCTGCACCTCTATTCCATCCTGCGCAGGATGAATTCTATTGAATTACATACATTGTATACTAGTGCCTATAGAGGTGTCAATATATGAGTGGATAAAAAATGGCATTTCTCCATTCATATATATTTTATTTACTATGGTTCTCTACATCTTTAGCACCATTTTGCCGCAGGATTTGTGCTGCAGAGCTGACTTTGGTTGTATCCGTTCGGATAATTGCCAAAATACTACCATCGGCAACTTCTTGCTCATAACGTTGGCTTGCTTCGGCAGGAATCCCCCAATCAATCAATCCTCCTGCAATACCACCTGCGATTGCTCCTCCTACAGCAGCAGTAATAGGGCCTACTGCGATAATTGGACCAATGCCTGGAAGCATTAAGGCTCCTGCTCCCATAAGTAAGCCACCAATTCCACCTAAAGTACCGCCTGTTAATGTGCCATCAGTAATATCGTCATCATAGGTTCCATCTTGATCTTGATTCTTTTGTTTTTTAGAGACAATATTAATTTCTTCAGTAGTAAAGCCTTGTTTTCGTAGCGTGTTCACAGCATTTTCAGCTTTAGCCCTTGATTCAAATACACCAATAACAGTTTGATTGGCTTGGTGTGTATTTGCGGTATTGGTGTTAGATGGTGCCGCCATAGTAGTAGCATTCGTACTTCCTACACTATAACTGTTTGCTAGTGAACTTTCATTTCCTTCGTTGGGTACTTGATTATTGGTTTGATTTTTCATGAGTAAAACCTCCTAACATTAAATGCATATCATGCAATTTAACGTTAGTGTCTCCATGATAATCATTAATATGTATTTTCATGACGTTCTCGACTAAAATTAGTATAAGCATTATTTAAATCGACAATAATTACTTCATCGCCAATACGTTTTATAGTTTGCCAAGGAATAGTAGAAGATTTTATATTATAAAAAAAACTAAATAATCCATTTTTTCTTGGGAGTACAATTGTGAGTATTTTTCCTGATTTATGGTCAAATGTTAACTCACATTCTTCAATGATTCCTAAGCGAGCTCCATCACTTAAATTTATAACTTCCTTTCCGGATAGATCGCTTAAACGCATTTTATCACCCCTTATTATTTTTGCAGAAAAGTCTAATAAAGAAAGGTTGAATGATGGATAATAGAATGGCTATGCAGGCTACTGGGTCTATCCACATTTGAAAAAACAGTATTTTATGAGGGATATCTAATTTTAAAAAGGATATTAGCATCACTAAAGATAAATATATACCTCCAGCAATTGCAACTAGCTCTTGAATTGCTAATGATAAAGGTGAGCTTTTTACATCACCTGCATCATATGTTTGACGAAAGTATTTTATTCGTTCCAATAAAGATAAGATTAATAATAAAACAAATCCTAGTAAAATGCTCCAGGAATACATGGTAAACCTCCAGATACCTTCTACTTTAATAGTATGAGGTTAAAGTCAATAATATGTTAAAAAAGTTCTATGGAAAGTATACATAACTTTTCTACAGAACTTTTTTAACATATTATTGACCTGTACTACCGAAACCACCTGTTCTTGTAATGAACAAGTTATTTTCATCATGATCCGCTAATAAATATTTATAAAAAATGCCTTGTGCGATTCTAGTCCCTTTATTTATGCAAATGCTCCGGGAGTTATGATTATAGATTGCAATGAAGATATGCCCTTCATTGTCATTATTATTGAAACAATATTATGGATTTCATTTGGAATAATCTTATTCAAAAATAGAAAATCCCAAATTTGAAATAATATGTTGTAAACATTTAAAATCTATACACATGAAAAAACAAATTATTTTAATCAAAATTGCTGGTTTCTTTACGGGATTTTTCAGCATTTTTCATCTTCAATTGTTTTATTGGTTATTCAATTGGAAAGATAGTCTTCGCTGTCTTAATTCCGATAATTGGGCAATTTTTCATAC
>JBEQCC010000387.1:0-3788 GCA_041639455.1 Pelosinus sp.
CCCGAGAAAAACTAGCTGTTTTAAAACAATGCTCTTTAAACAATATTATTGAAACATTATTTCCGTTAATCCAGGCAGATGCCACTGTTTCTAAGGTATCTGTAAATCTTGACCTTGCTTCAGTTCACGAATTATTACTCGATGAAAATGAACTTCGTCAATTACTGCTGAATTTAGTGCGTAATAGCATTGAGGCCATGCCAGAAGGTGGGAACTTAAATATTTGCACTTCGCTAGAGGACGACAAGGTTGTGTTATCTGTTAGTGACCAAGGCTCAGGAATTCCCTCTCATATATTAAATAAGTTAGGCACTCCTTTTATTACTACAAAAGATACTGGTACAGGTTTGGGTCTTCCCATATGTTACCAAATAGCCCACAGACACAACGCTACTATTAAAATCAGTACCAGCCATGAAGGAACTACTTTTTTTGTTTACTTCACTCCACAAGTATCATAAAGTCATAATTATTACAGAAGCCCTTTTTCAGTTCATACGTACTGAAAAAGGGCTTTTTTATTTCAAAATTATATACATATCTACTTTTTACTCTATTTTTCTACATGTTTTTACAAGGATTAAAGTCACTTCTCTCCGTATCCCCTAGTAAAAGGGGATGATAGTTATGAACATATAAGTTATTATAGCTAAAATTCTTACTACTAACTATTATGGAGGAGAGAAAAACATGCTCAATAACAATCTAAAATCAAAGGCAAACATTACAGAATCACCAGAAAGTGCAATTAAAATTGGTATAGCTATCACTCTCGAGGAAAAATATGAAATATATCGTTTTCGTTATAAAACGTATGTAGAAGAAATGTCAAAAAATATTATGGATGCCGACAATATGAATAAGCAACTTTACGACGAACTCGATGAATGGGGCATTCTTCTATATGCAAAAATTGGTACAGAAGTAATCGCAACTGAACGAATCAATATTGGTACTCTTACTGACTTCCCGCAAAATATAATAGAAACTTTATATTTAGATGCATTTCAGAGTCATTACATTGAAGGTGATCATAAACTTGCTTATATTACTAAAGTAATGATCGCCCCCGCCCATAGAGGCTCGCCAGTACTTTATTTACTTATGGCAGCATGCTATGAGATTTGTTGCCATAATCAAATACAATTTGGATATGGTATTTGCAATTTACATTTACTACGACTTTATGAACAAATGGGTTGGCATCGTTATACTAAAAATTTTAATTACCCCGGTTACGGCTTGCAAGTCCCTATTGTGTTATTAGCAGATGATATTCAACATTTACGCAAAGTACGTTCCCCCCTTTTACGTATGGCACGAAAAAGAGAGAACGTAAGCACTCAATCTGTCGAATGGTTTCACACAAAATTCGAAAGACATGCTCGAGTTATAAATAGTCAATTAATTACAGAAGAAGACCTATGGTCTATCTTATGCGAAGACTTAAATTGCCTACCAACCGAATCTATAGCTCTACTGCGTGAACTAACAGAATTAGAAGCAAAGAAATTTCTCCATTCTTGCGGTAGCCTTATCCATTGCAGTACTGAAGATATTATCACTACACAAGGTGATATTAGCTACTCCTACAACATACTGATTTCAGGAAAGCTACGCTCCTTGACATTCCATCACCCTATTAAAGAATATACAGTGCCTGGGCAACACTTCGGAGCAAACGGTTTAACGGAGCACAATAAGCATACAGAAGATATTGTGGTAGTTAACTCCGTGGAGATATTCGTATTATCCGGTATGGCTTTCCCCCGTTTCTTTCATTCTCACCCTGATATTGCTCACAAAATCGTACGAACCCTCTCTAACTTACGTTAGAAACAATTAGAGAAACCTATACTTAAGCATGGCAGCAGCAATTGCCGTTAGTATTTTTTATGCTAACAGTAATTGCTCTGCCGATACGTTATTTATCAAATCTAAAAATAATATAAATTATAAAAAATTCTATTATTGTATAATTTTAGAGTGTTAATAAAAGAAAATGTACATATTACTTACTCTCTTCTATCAAAAAATTCCCAAGACGACATATAATTATCATTTGTTACATAAATTGTTAAATCATTGGAAGGAAGTTTGTTTTTTTTATAGAAAGGTAATTTATGTATATTTAATAACTGATGTAGGAGTAATCATGAATATTATTCACTTATCATTAATTGGTTCATCAATTGGAACAATTTCAGTTGTCCTAGTCTTCATATACCTCTATATACTATATCGTGAACGTTACATGGGCATATGGGTAATTAGTTGGCTCATCCTTTTTTCACGATATATTATTTTTGATGCAGGACTTCTGCAATGGAAGCAATCCACCTTATATCTAACTGCATATCAAGTGCTAATTTTTATCAGCGTTCTGCTATTGGTATGGGGTACCTATAGCTTTATGAATAAGCCATTTAAGAAATGGTGGATATATGGTATGGTTATGCTCTCCATCATAAGCGCTGGGTTGAACGTCGTTTTTTCCTCCTTGGTTTATAAATTACTACTACCTATCTACATCTGCTGCCTAATAGGTATATGGGTCGGTTTAATTTATATACGCAATTTACAACTGCAGGGAATTGGTCGTTATATTACCGGCTATGCCTACATACTATGGAGCCTTATCAATTTGACTTCACCTTTTTTAATGAGCGGCTCAAATTATCTTCCTTTAGCTTACACAATTGGTGGAGTAATACGCCTCTTCATAGCGACTGGTACTTTGATGGTATATTTAGAAAAAACTAGAGCAGATTTAATTAACAAAGAGACTCAATATCGTTTGTTGGCAGAGAATGCGATTGACGTAATTTATTCTTATCAGCTGCTGCCTGAAAGAAAAATTGAATATATAAGTCCCTCTGCATTAATGTTCACTGGCTATACCTCCGAAGAATTTTACGCTAACAACGATTTAATTTTCGATTTGATACATCCTGATGAACATTCACTGTTTAGCGATTTCATCTATAATCTGCCTCACTCTATTGAATTACCTTTAACTTTACGCCTGATTCGAAAAGATAAAACGATCCTATGGATCGAGCAAAAATGTGTCCCTATTTATGATAAAGATAGTCGTCTCTCAGCCTTACAAGGAATCATTCGTGATATAACTTTGCGAAAAAAATTGGAACAAATGTCCTCCTTATTTGACCGAATGAATATGGTAGGTAACATGGCTGCCACTGTCGCTCATGAAATTAGAAATCCCATGACTACAGTACGCGGTTATTTACAAGTGATGGATAGAAAACATGAATACCAAAAAGATAAAGAAAAAATCAAATTAATGATTGAGGAAATAGATCGAGCCAATGCTATTATTCGTGAGTACCTGTCCCTATCCCGGGAAAAACTAGTTATTTTAAAACAATGCTCTTTAAACACTATTGTGGAAGCTTTATTTCCCTTAATCCAGGCAGATGCTACTGCTTCCAAAGTATCTGTAAATCTTGACATTAGTGCAGTTCCCGAATTGCTGCTGGATGAAAATGAGATTCGTCAATTGCTGCTGAATTTAGTGCGTAATGGTATTGAAGCAATGCCAGCCGGCGGCAACTTGGATATTCACACCTTCTTAGAAAATCACAAGGTTGTTTTATCAATTAGTGATCAGGGTCCGGGAATCCCTTCCCACATACTTGATAAATTAGGAACACCATTTATTACTACGAAGGATACAGGCACAGGCTTAGGACTTGCGATTGCAAAAGCTCTTGTCAGTGAGCACGGCGGTTCGATCGGAGTCGACAGCGAAATTGGAAAAGGCT
>JBEQCC010000388.1:0-3784 GCA_041639455.1 Pelosinus sp.
GTCATTGATTCCGGAAGCATTACCTGCAGTAACGGTACCGTCTTTTTTAAAGGCGGTACGCAGTGCTTGTATTTTTTCAAGCATTGCATCACTCTTAGGATATTCATCCGTATCAAAAATAATATCGCTTTTTTTGCCTTTGATAGTGACCGGCAATATTTCTTTCTTAAATGCTCCACTTTCAATCGCCTTTATTGCTTTTTGCTGAGAAGAAAAAGCAAGCTGATCTTGGGCTTCACGGGTAATTCCGAATTTTGCTGCAACATTTTCAGCTGTAATACCCATATGATAATCATTAAATGCGCACCACAAACCATCTTGGATCATAGTATCTTTCATTTGAGAATGTCCCATACGCAAGCCCTGACGAACTTTGCTATCAAGAACATAAGGCGCGTTTGTCATGCTTTCCATACCACCGGCTACAACGATTTCAGCATCGCCAGACATAATTGCCTGTGCTGCTAAATTTACTGTTTTTAAGCCAGAACCACATACTTTATTCACGGTATACGATGGCACTTCTACAGGAAGACCAGCTTTGATTGCAGCTTGACGAGCTGGATTTTGTCCTAAACCTGCTTGCAGTACATTACCAAAGATAACCTCATCAACCTTTTCTTTTTCTATACCAGCTCTTGCAATTGCCTCTTTGATTGCCATACTGCCTAATTCCACAGCAGAAAAAGACCCCAACGATCCATTAAAACTGCCAACAGCCGTTCTTACTGCGCTTACAATCACTACTTCTCTCATTACAGACACCATCCTCTTTGAAAAATTATTTTAAACCCATCAATTCATTATGAAAAATACGTGCATCCATCAGTTTCAAATTTGGCGAAATGATCGGCTTAAAATCCATTAATGCCAAAATATCTTTTTCTAAATCGACACCAGGTGCAATTTCTGTCAACATTATGCCTTCATTCGTTAATTCAAAAACTGCCCGCTCTGTAATATACATAACCGTTTGATTTGTTTCCTTAGCATATTTGCCGCTAAATGTAATTTGTTCTACATGATCAATGAATTTCTTCGCTCTTCCTTCATTGACAATCGTTAGTTTTCCATCGGCTACCGTTACTTTTAAGCCGCCAGCCATAAAAGTACCGCAAAAAATGACTTGCTTTGCATTTTGGGTGATGTTGATAAAACCACCACAACCAGCTACACGGCCTTTGAACTTACTTACATTAATATTACCATATTTATCCGTTTCTGCCAGTCCCAAATATGCTAAATCTAAGCCGCCGCCATCATAAAAATCAAATTGGTAAGGCTGATCTAAAATAGCCTCAGCATTGGTTGCTGCACCAAAACTTAATCCACCAGCAGGTACGCCGCCAATAGGACCAGCTTCAACGGTTAAGGTCATTTTATTGCCGATGCCTTCTTCATTCGCTACTAAAGCCACTCCTTCTGGAACTCCAATTCCAAGATTGACCTTAGAATCAGTAATCAATTCCATCACCGCCCGACGGGCGATTACTTTGCGCTCATCAAGGGGCATCGGAGTTAGAGCTGACAGAGGCACTGCAATTTCACCTGAATAAGCAGGATTGTATTGTTCACCAAAGGTTTGCATATGCTGTTTCATGTCTTCCGCTACTACAATATAATCCACAACAATACCAGGAATTTTTACATTCATCGGAGATAAAGTTCCATTAGCTACCAATCGCTCTACTTGTACAATAACAATACCTCCTGATGCTTTAGCAGCTTGGGCTAAAGATAAAATTTCCAAGGAAACAGCTTCATGCTCAATGGTAATATTGCCTCTTTCATCCGCGCTCGTACCTCTTAGCAAGGCTACATGAATCGGAAAAGGTTTATACCATAACCATTCTTCGCCGCCCAGTTCAATGACTTCAACTAAATCTTCTTTGGTAACGTCATTAATTTTTCCGCCTTCTACTCTAGGATCTACAAAAGTGTGCAAACCAACTTTTGTTATTACGCCAGGTTTTCTGCCTGCAATATTGCGAGCTAGATGAGCTAACGTACCTTGAGGAAAATTATAAGCTTCAATTTTATTTTCTACAGCCAGCTTACCTAACTTTGGAGCTAGATTCCAATGACCGCCAACGGCTCTTTTTACCATACCTTCATTACCGAAATGGTTGAGACCAAGCTCTTTACCATCTCCCTGACCAGCACAGTAAAACAGAGTTAAATCACGAGGTTCAGCTTCTTCTAAAAAACGCTTCTCCATGGCAGCACTTAATGCTTCTGGATGTCCATTGCCAACAAATCCACTAACACCAACTGTATCACCGCTTTTTACAAGCTTTGCAGCTTCTAATGCACTTATCACCTTGGCCATTATTATCGACTCTCCTTACCAAGCTATCTTTAGCTAATAGTTATGCAATTATTATGCCAATATTCAGTGCCAAAAAATAGTATCTGCAGCATTCTTCTTAAAACCTCCTATCCATAGCATCTTTTTGCATTTTTCCTGCTAATTCTTAATATTTCTACTATTGCAATAGACATTTTATTAGGAAGAATCCGTCCATATATGTATACATAGTTGTCTAAATTTATGTACATCTTTTTTCATATGTCTATAGATAGTTTTAAACATCCTCCTAATTGCTAGGAGGATGTTTAACATTATCTATCTTATTTATCTTATTATTTCTTACTTTCTTACTTCTATTCCCATAATTGTTCCATCGCTGCTATTAAATCTTTTTTCTACACGGATCACGC
Organism: Pelosinus sp.; assembly: GCA_041639455.1. Classification (GTDB taxonomy): domain Bacteria; phylum Bacillota; class Negativicutes; order DSM-13327; family DSM-13327; genus Pelosinus. Next base: position 2,722 of record JBEQCC010000388.1, read on the forward strand.
TATTTTCCATATTGGTAAGTACAATGGGTGTCATTACAGATTTACCTTGCTGAAGAATATAGTCCTTATCAAAAGTAAGCAGCGCATCACCTTGCTTTACTATATCTCCTACATTCACATGAGAAGTAAATCCCTGTCCATCCAGCATTACAGTATCAATGCCGACATGAATCAATATCTCGACTCCTTTAGCCTCTATAGCGACTGCATGCAACGTTTTTGCTACCAGGATGATTGTACCATCACAGGGCGCTGTAATCACATTTCCATCAGGTTCAATCCCCAGACCATCTCCTAGCATCTTATTAGAAAAAACAACATCAGGAACATTGGTTATATCGACAACCTTCCCCTTAACGGGAGCAAAGAGAAGTAACCATTCCTTTTTCCGCTGAAATAATTGAAACATGCTCCTACCATCCTATCTATATTCTATGATTCTGATATTTATGCTTTATTAAGTGAGCCGCACTCTCTTCTACGATTACAGTAACATCTTGATGAAGCTGCAAAATTGAAGCTGGTATTTCGGGAGTAATTCCTCCATAAAGTGCATGATAAAGCACCTCTGCTTTATTTTCACCGCTAGCTAAGAGTACAAGCTTTTTTGCATGCATAATCGTCTTAATCCCCATACTAATGGCAAAGCGCGGCACCTCTTCAATCGTTGCAAAAAACCGGGCATTGGCCTCAATTGTCTCATCATCCAATTTCACTTTATGGGTAGTAGCCTCAAACTTAATATCCGGTTCATTAAAACCAATATGTCCATTATTGCCGATTCCCAATATCTGCAGATCAATGCCTCCCATGTTTTGAATACTTCTATCGTATTCTCTGCATTCCTCTTCTACATCTTGTGCCATACCATCAGGAATATAGATATTTTGCTTTTTTATATTAATATGATTAAAAAATTGATGAAACATATAGTAATGATAGCTTTGCTCATCTTCTTTTGGCAATCCTAAATATTCATCCAAGTTAAAAGTTATCACTTCTGAAAAATCCAGACCGACTTCTTTGTGCACTTTAATTAACTCGTTATACATTAAAAGGGGAG
>JBEQCC010000389.1:0-3092 GCA_041639455.1 Pelosinus sp.
TGTAGGAAGAGATTTAGTCATACAGCTGCTGCAAGAAAAAGGGGTAGATATTTCCACTAACTATCAAGATTGTGGCTGTATGGTTTATAAGGAGGATCAAGATGCTCACGCAGGTGCTAGTGGATGTGCCAGCTCCGCAATCGTGTTATGTGGGTACATTTATAAAAAATTACTACAGGATAAATTGAAAAAAATACTTTTCTTAGGAACAGGTAGTTTACATAGTACAACATCTTATCAACAAAAGGAATCAATTCCTTGTATTGCCCATGCCGTATCAATAGAGATGCCATAAACATTTATAAAAGGAGGGGTTTATCACGTCTTTGTATATAATGGTATTTGTTGTGGGAGGAGGCTTATGCGTGATTGGACAATTACTAATGGATTTAACTCCCTTAACACCTGCTCATGTTTTAGTTTTATTTGTGGTATTAGGGGGAATACTAAGCGGTATAGGTTTATATCAGCCTTTAGTAGATATTGCAGGTGCTGGCGCAACCGTTCCGTTATTAGGTTTTGGTCATGCTTTGGTAGCAGGGACAATTGAAGATATTAATAGCTTTGGGTTTTTAGGAATTTTTAGTGGTGCTTTAAAAGCAACTGCAACCGGAATCATGGCTGCGGTAGTCTTTGGCTTCTTCATGTCAGTATTATTTAATCCTAAAGGCAAGGGTGGCTAATGTTAATTATCGATTTTATTGGTATAGTAGCCACAATTTGTCTAATTGGCATACGTTACCCTCATTATGTTTTACTTGCGATTAGCTTGTATGAACTAGGGATAATTGTAATGGCGGTTCTTTTTAATGGACAAATTGATACCATTGTAGCAGCTGGTGTATTTGGCACAATTGCAGTTAGTAATTATAATACAAGTCTGATAGGAACTTTATTATTATTTAGCGGATCTTTAGCTAATTACATTGCAAGTTCCCTGGCAGGAGGTATTGCTTTTGAACCTACATCTCGCTTGTTGAATCCAATGAGTGCTCTTAAGTATCCTTTTGCAGTAGTTAATTTTCGTTTATGTGTTTTAGCATGTTTAATTAGTTTATGGAAGATTTTTGTGTGAGGTGCAAATAATGGAGAGAAGAACTGCACGACGTTCTATGCATTATGGAAGAACAAATGAAGAACGACCAATAAAAGATGATGACGATTATAAGAATAATGGTGATACTACGAATAATGTAATTGCAGATATGGCTCAAGGATTTATTCAAGCCCAAACTAAAGCGGATAGTGGTAATAATAAAGAAATTATTTCCCTATTAGAAAAGCTTAATAGTAATTTAGAAGAAATGAAAAGTTCAAATGACGATAATAAAAAAAATATTTCTTCTGATGCTGGAAAGAATACTGATGGCTCTTCAAGTAAAAAACTTCTTCAGGCAAAACTATCTGAACAACTGTTACAAAGTGGCAGCACCGAACAAGGGGATAAGGAGTTATTACAAGAGTTAAAGACCTTGGTAAGTGCAATGCTGCAGCAAGGCAAGAGCAATAACGAGGACAATTCTTCAAAGCCACAAACTGGTGACACTAAAAAATCCGATATGAAACAGCAGCAACAAGATTCTATGGCTGTTCAGACTGTTAGTCAAGTATTAGCCCAAACACAATACGAATTGGCTAACGAACTAGAAACTAGTTTGCAAAAACTTAAAGAAGTCATTAGTAAAAGTGAAAAAGTGGCGACGAATATTAGCCATTTGTTAAGTAAAGAAAATAAAAAAAAATCATGAGGTGAAAATATTGTCCGAAAAAATACGAGTAATCTTAGTTACAGATGGCGATAGAGTTGCACAATATGTAGTGGAGGATATTGCTATATCTTTAGGTCTTCGTTGTATATCAGCATCAGGCGGTAATCCCACTCCAATTAGTGGAAAAGAAATAGTAAAATTGTTAAAAACAGTTCATCATGATCCCGTACTTGTTATGTTCGATGACCGGGGAAGTCGTCACAAAGGTAACGGAGAAGTTGCAATGGAATATGTTGCTTCCCACCCTGATATTGAAGTATTGGGTGCAGTCGCTGTTGCATCGAATACTACGGGTATAGTTGGAATTGCAGCTGATGAGTGCATAACCAGTAGTGGTGATATCGTAAATCATTCGGTCGATAAAAACGGTGTTTGCAAGAAAGCACATGAAAAAAAAACTATTGTTACTGGCGATACCGTAGATGTACTAAATCATGTAGACATACCGTTTATTGTCGGCGTGGGAGATATTGGGAAGATGGACAGAGCAGATGATATTGGGCGGGGTGCGCCTATCACACGTAAAGCAATTGAAGAGATATTAAAACGGAGTGGTATTGAATATGGAAGAACAAAAGAGAATTGAGAAAGATATCGATCATAATATTAATTATCTAAAAGATCTTTTAGGAGTGGGAGAAAGCTTTGATATTATTTTTCGTGAATATAAAGTAGGGCGCAAACGTGCAGCATCTTTTTCCATTAATGCATTGACGAATGATGTACTCCTTACGAATGTTCTTCAGGATATGCTTACCTTGCACCCTGATGAACTAACAATTAATACTTTGCAGAAGTTATTTTATACGAGAGTTACTCATTCACAGGTAAAATTAATGGGCAACATGAATGACGCAGTTACGAGTTTGCTATCGGGTGAATTATTATTTTTTGTAGATGGTGAAGAAGAAATAATCATCATTGATGCTCGATCATATCCAGCGAGAATGCCTAGTGAATCCACAATTGAAAAAGTGACAAGAGGTTCGAGGGATTCCTTTGTTGAAACATTAGTTTTTAACACAGCATTGATTCGAAGACGTTTACGTGATCCACAGTTGCGGTTTGAAATTGTTAAAATAGGAACGCGATCACAAGGTGATATTGCAGTTGCATATATTAAAGATGTAACGGATCCTAAATTAGTCGATATCGTGAAAGAACGGCTAAATAACATTAATATTGATGGCATACCCATGGCAGAAAAAGCAATCGAAGAATTTATCGTAGGTGGAAGTAAATGGAATCCTCTGCCTAAAGTGCGATATACAGAGCGTCCAGATGTGGCAGCTGTTCATTTATTAGAAGGTCATATCTGTTTGC
>JBEQCC010000389.1:3102-3782 GCA_041639455.1 Pelosinus sp.
AGGCGAAGAAACACTTTTGGCACAAATTGTACACGCCGTTCGAGAAGCACAAGGAAGCAAAGCCCCGATTCAGAAATTGGTCGATAAAATTGCATCTATATTTGTTCCTGTTGTTATACTTATTGCAAGTTTGGCGTTTGTTTTGTGGCTTATTTTTGCCAATGAAAATGCGTTTACCTACGCACTTTTGTCGTTTGTAACGGTATTGGTTATTGCTTGTCCGTGTGCATTGGGGTTGGCAACGCCCACCGCCATTATGGTTGGCATTGGTATTACAACGTCATTTGCTGCCTGAATCTTTGGCCTTTCTTGGTCCCCGAGATCCAGGAATTATTCCTCTGGGATTTCAATTCATTCTAGCAGAACTAGGGGTAGAATTGGTGCGTATGGCTACTGTACATGTGCCATCAGCCCAGTCTACAGCTCTTGGTTTTATAGGTGCTTTTATGATAGGTGAATTTGCTACTAAAGTAGGGTTATTCGGTAATGAAATCATCTTTTACACTGCAGTAGCAGCTGTTGGCGCTTTTGCCACACCAAGTATAGAATTTGCTATGGCAATACGATTCTTCCGAGCGCTATTATTAATATTGGTTATCTTTTTTAAACTGCCAGGTTTATTAGTTGGCTTAGTTGGCATTTTCATTATTATGGCTACTACAAAATCTTTTGGTATTCCT
>JBEQCC010000390.1:0-3779 GCA_041639455.1 Pelosinus sp.
CAATGCATATTTAAAATCCTATTCCCGAAAAATTGGACCGGACCCCGCAACGATTAACAATGCTATGATCGGTGGCATTGCAGCCAATAATGCCAGTGGTATGTGCTGTGGTACGGCTGATAATAGCTATAAGACAGTTGAGAGCATGAAAATTATTTTTGCAGATGGCTCAGTGCTGGATACGGCAAGCGCAGCTTCACGAGAAGAATTTAAAAGAAATAATCCTTCCATTATAGAGGAAATTGAAAAAATCCGTGATGAAATTAATGCAGATGCAGAGCTAACACAGCTTATTAAGCGTAAATATAAAATTAAAAATACCACTGGATACGGCCTGAATTCTTTTGTTGATTATTCAGATCCTTTTGACATTATTAATCATTTAATGATCGGCTCAGAAGGGACATTAGGTTTTATTACTGAAATAACCTATAAAACGGTTATTGAACATGAGCATAAAGCTTCTGCATTAATGATTTTCCCTGATATGAATACGACCTGTCTGGCAGTAATGGAACTTGACCGTGAACTGGTTGCTGCTGCTGAAATGATGGATCGTGCATCCCTTCGTTCTGTAGAGGATGAACCGGGAATGCCGGATTATTTAAAAACATTATCACCGGATGCAGCTTCTTTATTGGTAGAAGTGCGGTCAGGAGATAAGGCTGCCTTAAATCAGTTAATGGAAGATGTAAAAGTACGCTTAGCACATCTTCCTACTGTATTGCCAATTACTTTTACGGATGTTAAAGCAGAGTATGAAGTTTTATGGCATATTCGTAAAGGGATTTTCCCTGCCGTTGGCGGCATGAGGAGACCGGGCACCTCCGTTATTATTGAGGATGTGGCTTTCCCAAAAGAAAGAATGGCTGAGGCCGTGCTGGAACTGCGTAACATTATGAATAAATATAACTATGATGACGGCATCATTTATGGACATGCTTTAGATGGCAATGTGCATTTTGTTGTAACACAAACCTTTAAAAATCAAGAAGAAATTGAACGCTATCAATCCTTAATCAAAGATGTTTGCGATATGGTAGTTAATGAGTATGGCGGATCGCTGAAGGCAGAGCATGGTACAGGCCGTAACATGGCGCCATTTGTGGAAATGGAATGGGGTAAAACTGCTTATAGTTATATGCGCAAATTAAAAAAGGTATTTGATGCTGCTAATACCTTAAATCCAGATGTTATCATCACGGACAATCAATTGCTTTATATTCAGAACTTGAAGCCCATGGCTCAAGCCCATGAGATCATTGATAAATGCATTGAGTGCGGTTTTTGTGAAATTAACTGTCCTTCTAAGAATCTTACAGCTACGCCTAGACAGCGTATTGTGGTGCAGCGTGAAATCGCGAGATTGCGCCAAACAGGCGAAGACCCAGAACGGCTGCGTCGTTTAGAAGAAGATTATGCTTATTTTGGTGATGAAACCTGTGCTACAGACGGATTGTGTTCTACCACCTGCCCTGTGGGTATTAATACAGGAGAGCACACGAAGCATTATCGGGCGCAATTAATGGGGGACAATGGAAAATCCATTGGGCGTTTCATTACGAAAAACTTTGCCGGTGTAACAACCATGGCGCGTCTGGGACTTTCTAGTGCTAAAATAGCACACTCTGTACTCGGTACTTCTTTAATGGGCGGTATTGCTGGCGGACTTCATTCCATCAGCGGTCATAAAGTTCCTTTATGGAATCCTTGGATGGCAGGACCTGGTCAGACACCTGATCCTTCACGCTCGAAAAAAGGTGTAGCTGGGCGTAAAGTGGTATATTTTCCAAGTTGTGTGAGTCGTACCATGGGCGGTGCTGCTCCTGGCGACCGGGATAAACGCCAGCTTAGCCAAGCGATGATTCAATTGATGGAAAAAGCAGGCTATGAAGTGATCTTCCCCCGCGAAATGGATAAGCTGTGCTGTGGTATGCCTTTTGAAAGTAAAGGGCTATTTGAGTCGGCTGATAAGATGAGCAGTGAACTGGAAAAAGAATTATTAGTTGTGAGCAACAATGGGGAGTATCCTATTGTTTGTGATACAAGTCCTTGTATTTATCGTATGCGAAAAGTAATGGACAAGAAGCTGAAAATGTATGAACCCGTAGAATTTATCCACGATTACCTGTTTGACTTGTTGGAATTCAAACAACAGCCGGAAACCATTGCTGTGCACGTAACTTGTAGTTCAACTAAATTAGGGCTGAAAGAGAAGTTTAAGAAATTAGCAGAAGCTTGTGCGACGAAGGTGGTCATGCCAGAGCGGGTTAGATGTTGCGGATTTGCTGGTGATAAGGGCTTTGAAGTACCAGAATTAAATGAATCTGCTCTAGCTGAACTCAAAGACAGCTTACCTGCAGATTGTACTTCTGGCTATTCCAATAGCCGTACCTGCGAAATGGGCTTAGCCCATCGCAGTGGTCTTAGCTATCAATCCATGGTATTCTTGGTTGATCGTTGTACAGTAGCAAAATAACAAGTACGTCAGTACTATAATATGAGTTTCAAAAAGTTATGCTTCCTATTAAAAAATAGAGAGCATAACTACGGCAGCATGATGACATGCTGCCGTTTTCCAGTAAGTAAAGGGAATGTTAACACAGAGGGCGCAAAGATACACGGAGAACACAGAGAATGTACGCTGAGGGGATGTATTCTATTTATCCTCTCTGTGGTTCGATTATTTATGTTTTAATCTTCATATTCTTCGCATCTTCGCGTTTAAAGGTTTTATTTTTTAGGACAAGCTTATGGTAAGTGCAGATATAAAAGGACAGGAGTATACGTATGGTTGATAAACGACTTATGAATCAGCTGAAACAGCATCGACGGCAGTTTTCTGTATTGGTTGGTCTGGGGCTGGGTGGTGGGGTGCTCGCTGTATTGCAGGCTGATTTTATGGCTAAAATTATAAATGGTGTTTTTTTAGCCCAATTGGATTGGGCAGGAGTCAGCCAGTGGATGGCTGCTTTATTTGTTGTAATGACCTTGCGCAGCATATTTGTTTGGTTAATTGAAGTGACGGCCCATTCTTTGGCTGCTTATATAAAAAAGTCTATGCGGCAAAGGATCTTGACTTCGCTTTTTGCTTTAGGACCCGTGTATATCCGAAGGCAGCAAACAGGAGAATTAATTAATGTGCTGGTGGAGGGTGTAGAAAATCTGGAACCTTATTTTGCAAAGTTTCTGCCCCAATTATTTACAGCGGTTACCGTTCCTCTCGTTGTGTTGTTAGTAGCATTTCCTCTTGATATCACTACAGGTATTATTTTATTGTTGACCGCGCCGCTGATTCCTGTCTTTATGATATTTATAGGGCGCACAGCAGAGCAGGTTAATAAGCGTCAGTGGGAGACCTTATCCCGTCTGAGTGCTCATTTCCTGGATGTGCTGCAGGGTTTAACGGTGCTAAAAATTTTTGGACGCAGTATTGAGCAGATACAGGTTATTCATCGTATGAGTTCAGAGTTTCGTGATAAGACTCTTGGCGTGTTAAAAATTGCGTTCTTATCCGCTTTGGTATTAGAGTTAGTCGCAACGATTAGTACGGCTTTAGTGGCTGTAACCATAGGACTGAAGCTGCTGTATTATAAGATGGAGTTCAACCAAGCTTTTTTCTTGTTGCTCCTGGCTCCTGAGTTTTACTTGCCTTTGCGTCAATTAGGCACTCATTTTCATGCAGGAATGGCGGGAAGTGCAGCAGCAGAACGTATCTTTGGAATTTTATCCTTGCCTAAAAGCCGAGATGTGAAGGGGAGGACGATCTCTCTGCCTCG
>JBEQCC010000391.1:0-3777 GCA_041639455.1 Pelosinus sp.
CATACAATAAATCACATAACGCATGTGCTATACCGCAAAAAAATTTATGGGATATAGATTAAACCAGCGATAGAAGTATTACCTTCCTTAAGTAAATAGGCTTTGAGGTTCTGTAAGGCGTTAATTGTCTGTGTAAAATTTAAACGTAGCCAGAAACGAAAGAATGTATGTGATTGTCCGCCAAAGACAGGAATCCTATTTAAAGTATATAATGTAGAATTTATCCTATCTTGCCCAAAGTTTACGGTAAAAGCTGCTCGATAGCCAGCTTCCTTTGTCAATCGGATTACCCGTTGATCATATTCTCCACCTGGATAAGCTAAATAGTCTATTTTTTTACCTAATCGCCATTCTAGCGCTTCCTTTGATTTGATTAATTGATTGCTAATTTCTTCATCAGAAGCCTTTAGAAGTGAAATATGACTTAGAGTATGTGTTTCAAAACTGAATCCATTATCACTCATTTCTCTTATTTGATTCCATGTTAAATATTTTTCATAATTACCTACAAAATCAGTGATTACAAATAGTGTCGCAGTAAAATTATATTTTTGTAAAATTGGATAGGCTACCTGATAACTATCTTTATAGCCATCATCCAAAGTGATTAAAATAGGTTTAGGTGGAAGCTTCTTTCCAGATTGCAAATAATCCGCTAGTTGGTCGGGTGAGATTCCGGTATAACCCTCTTTGTATAAATACTTAATTTGCGCTTCAAATTCGGAAGAGCTAAGTGTTAATGCATTATGGTCCTTATTGTTGATTTGATGATAGTTTAAAACCGGCATGCCTTGGAAATAATGAAAGGCGATATAGCATAGTGCTAATAATATACAAATTAAAATGATAATCCCATATCGGATCCTTTTCTTCATAACTATCTGCAAAAAAATGCAACTCCTTTATATTAAGTAGTTAAATTTTTTGTCCCCTTGAGATATCTTTATTTGGGGGTAGGCTCGAAATAAAAGCAGCAAAAAAATACTACCCGACGGCAAAATAAGGGCCGAGTAGCAATAGCGACGGGGTTTGTAGGAAAAGCTTATATTCCGATTAGACTATTGAAATTTGATTTGGCCAGACGCAGGCGAAAACTCCATAAATCCAACTTAGGTCCAAAAATGGAAATACGTTTAAGCTCGTATCGGTTAGTCTCCTTAAAATTAAGCCCTGTAACACCGGAAAAAGCTCCTTCATAACCAACGCGTTTTATGTAATCAAACATGACGGGCGAAAATTTACCGTTTGGATAGGCCAGAAAGGTAACCGGTTTGCGTAAGCGCTGCTCTAGTTCTAGTTTTGAGTTTTGAATTTCCTGTTCCCATTGGGTAGGACTGAGTGTTGTCAGAGCGGTATGTGATAGAGTATGGGACCCAATATCAATACTGCGTTCCTGCATGGACTGAATTTGTTCCCAGGAGAGATATCCAGTCTGGCCGACTTTGTTGACGGCAATAAATACGGCAGCACGCAGGCCGTATTTTTCCAAAATGGGTATTGCTGTTGTGAAATTGTCCTCATAGCCATCGTCAAAGGTAATCACAATGGGCTTGGCAGGTAGGATGATTTTTCCGGATAATCCATCGGAAAGTTGGGAGAGAGAAATAGCTGTAAAGTCATTTTCTGCTAAATACTGCATCTGCCTGTCGAATAATTCGGGGGCGACGCTATAGATATTGTCGCCATTTTTGCTGATTTTATGATAGGTCAGAATGGGTACGCCGATGGGGGTGACAAACAAGAACCAAGTCAAACCGATGAGGATAATGATAAGGCCGGCCAAGGAATACAATAGTTTCCGGTAGCGTTTCATATAGTAGACTCCTTTTACTTAACATAGATAGTAGTGGGCGGATTTGGTGATGATCATAGCGGTTACCGTTTCAAGAAATAGCGGCGAATGATTGCTAAGTTTTGAAAGACTCTGAGCCCAAATGTCAGAAGGGCTACATAGTACAAATCAATGCCAATCCGTTCCCCGATGTAGACGAGACCAGCTGCCAAGAGCGCATTGGTGAAGAAGCCAGTCATAAAAATCACATTATCAAATTTTCTTTCTGATCCTGCCCGTAAGCCGCCAAAGACCGAGTCCAGGGAAGCAAGCAAGGCAATCGATAAATATTTGGCGTATTCTATGGGCACACTAATAGGCAGCAGAGTGCCGATGAAAAGACCGATCATAAGTCCAATGACAGGAAAAATCATCTATTTCTCTCCTTTCTGGACTGGCTGAGCATACTGGAAGCGAAACGCTCCCTTGAAAGCCGGAATTTGTACCACATCCTGTTGTTTTACGACGACTTGAATGCCCCAAAACTGCAAGGTTTCGATGACTCCGCCGCGTATTTTCAGTGCATTTTCCAGTGTTATCGGATCGCCAATGGCTTTAATTTCAAAAGGTGCAGCAAAGTTCATGTTGTTGATAGAAATAAATGGCCCAGCGGTACGGACTTCCGATGAAGCGATGAGGCGCTGGTTATTGATGGCAATAGCCTCGGAGCCGGCGGCGCGCAGTTCGTTAAGAATTTTTAAGATATCCTCATCTTTTATTAGGTATAAATTGGGGTTTTTACTGCTGGGAGACGAAGTTGGTTTAGTGTCATCCATCGTGACGATGACGCCCGTGCCTTGCAGTGGTATCAGCCCAGCTCCCATCTTGAGGGATTCTAGATCACTGGCAGCAAGGTTACCACCCGAGGTCTGCCGTAGGTCGCGTACCTGGTTCTCTAGCACATTACGCTCTTTTTCCACTTGCATTAAGCGTTGGGTCAGGTCTTCGGTCCGCTGGTATTGTACGGAAGATCGGATGTCCTGAGTAGTACGAAACTGTACGGCCAGCATAATTCCTAAAATAAAACAAACTAAGCTAATAGAGAACTGTCCCTGTTTTTGCAATAGATCTCACTCCTATGGTAATAAATAAAATTTTTGTCTTGCGTTGAAGGGAAGACTTGACAAGAGCACTTGCCACCCATTATTATTATACATATGAACATATATTCATACAAGGTGATATTGCATTTTTTATTAACAATGCTGGGATAAAAGTGGGACTATCACTTGTAATTTGGAGGTATACATTATGGGCTTTGGTGATTTTCTTAGGATACTTGCTAGTCATCACGGTAGAGGAGGGCATCATGGTGGGCATCATGGTGGGCACGATAGTCACAATCATGGCAATGGTGGGTATAACTACGGATACTCCCAGCCATCGGCCCCTTATGCGCCTGCCCAGGAGGAACAGCGTCCTTGTCCAAAATGTGCTAAACTGGTATCGGCAGGCTTTAAGTTTTGCTCATCCTGCGGAGCCAGTCTTGAACCAGCGCTGTGTAAAGGTTGCGGAGCGAAATTGCCGCCAGCCGCGGTCTTTTGTTCAGGCTGCGGTGCTAAAGTTTTGGGGTAATTTTATATGCTTCAATGATAAATAAAGCAATAGGTACTAAATCGTAATAAAACTATTGCTTGTAGTAGGGACTTTCGTCGGTTTGTCAACTAATGGATGGCGGTCTTTGCCGACACTGGTGCTTCGCTTATTGATTTACTATTAAAAAAGAATGCGCTAAATTCGGCGCGATTTTTTTAGGCGAGAGGAGGACAACCTGTGCCGGAATTCGTTTTGGCTATTGCCGTTGCTCTTGTTGATCAAGGCATCAAATATTACGTTCAGTCGCATATGACGTTGGGTATGTCCATACCGGTTATTGATGAAGTTTTTCACATCACCTATGTTTTAAATCCCGGAGCTGCTTTTAGCATACTAGAAAATCAAACCAC
>JBEQCC010000392.1:0-3776 GCA_041639455.1 Pelosinus sp.
TCTCATATGAAACAGGCTGAAAATAAATATGATATTATTATTGTAGATTGCTCCGATCCTATAGGCCCAGGTAAAGGCTTATTTACACCTGCGTTTTATACTAACGTGTATAAGGCGTTAAAAGAAGATGGATTGTTTGTACAGCAAACAGAATCTCCTTTTTATCACCAAGAGTTAATTACATATGTCAATAAAGAGATTCGTCAATTATTTCCTATTACGAAAATGTATTTAGCGAGCATTCCTACTTATCCTAGCGGGTTGCATTGCTTTACTATGGGTTCCAAGAAATATGATCCGATTCAGTCTAATGTGGAAAATGATCAAGGGCTAACTACTCGATATTACAATAAAGACATTCACAAAAGTTCATTTGTGTTGCCGAATTTTGTACAAGAATTATTGAAATAAGACTGAACGCTACTTTTTTGTAATAGATGAATCAATAAAATAAAAAAGTTAGTTTACCCTATTGCATTTATGGTTAAGATAATATATAATGATAAATGTTGTTATTCCTCGATAGCTCAGTTGGTAGAGCAATCGGCTGTTAACCGATCGGTCGTAGGTTCGAGTCCTACTCGAGGAGCCATATGTGGCCCGTTGGTCAAGAGGTTAAGACACCGCCCTTTCACGGCGATAACGGGGGTTCGATTCCCCCACGGGTCACCAACATAGTTACGGGCGATTAGCTCAGCTGGGAGAGCGCCTGCCTTACAAGCAGGATGTCGGCAGTTCGATCCTGTCATCGCCCACCAAATTAGAAATGATAATGGGTATTAGAATGAAGATTCTGATACTCATTTTTTGTTATCATCATCGGATGTAATATGGATCAAGGCAGATAATGAGCAGGAAAAATTTCATTTTGACCGAATTGTGGAAGTGAAAGGGATCTGTTTGCTAAAAGGCATATCCATTAAGATAGCTGTGAAGCTTTCTTGATGTAAATAGTAGTATAGGGGGGCATAGTATAATGGATGCAAAAGAACGACGAGGACAATTGTTAGAGAAACTAAGGGCAGCAGAGCAGCCTTTGACAGGAACTTGGCTGGCAAAAGAGCTAGGTGTCAGCCGCCAAGTGATTGTCACTGATTTTGCTATTTTACGTGCTGCAGGAAATGTGATATATGCTACGCCTCAAGGATATCTATTTCCACAGGTAAAAAGTTCTGAGAGTATTAAAGCTACCCTGGCTTGTAAGCACGGTCAAGATGAATTGGAAGAAGAACTATCTATTATTGTAGACAATGGTGGCAAGGTACTGGATGTCATTGTAGATCATTCCTTATACGGTGAGTTAAAAGCGAACTTAATGTTAGGATCACGTCGTGAAATCGGAGAATTTTTGCATAAGTTAAGAGGTGGCAAGGCAGAGCAGTTAGCAAGTATCACTGGTGGCGTACACTTACATACCATAGAGATACCTAATGAAGAAGTCTTGACTAAGATTAAAGAAGAACTAAAAAGCAAAGGCATTTTAATGCTTTCTTAAAAACATATGAAAGTGAGCCGCAGAGAAAACATAGGAAAGAGGGAGAAAATACCCATCAGCGCACTCTGGGGTTAGCGTTCTCCTTACAGAAACAATGCGAATAGAGCCAAAATAATAAGAGGTTGAGAGCAATCGCTCTCAACCTCTTATTATTTTACTAGTCTTTGATTTGTTCGGCAATAATTTCTGCAACATGTTTAATTTTAATATTAGGAGCTTGTTTATCCAATCCACCTTGAATTTGCATCATGCAAGCTGGACAGGCTACAGCAATTATTTCAGCACCGCTGTCTTTTATATTATCAATTTTCTTTTTTAAGATCGGCATAGATAGTTCTGTATATTTCACACCAAATGCGCCAGCCATACCACAGCATTTATCACAATCTTTCATTTCTACGAAATCATAACCAGGTGTAGATTCTAGCAGTTGTCTAGGTTCAGTGTGCACATTAAGACCACGTTTCATATGGCAAGAATCATGATAGGTTACTTTTTGTCCGCCAGTAGCTTTACTTAGACGGCCAACCTTATCATATTCACCAGCAACAAAGCTGGTAAATTCACGTACATTGTGAACGAGTTTTTCGACTCGCTTGCTCCACTCTGGATCATCCTTAAACAGCTCTACATAGGTAAGATGCCAAGTTTCAGCGCAAGTTGGGCAGGCAAACATAATATAGTCAGCTTTAGCCTCTTCAAAGGCAATAATATTTTGTTTGGCAATTTTTCTAGCGGTTTGATGGTCGCCCATACCTAATACTGGCTTGCCACAGCAGCTTTGATCTTCGGGGAAGACAACTTCCATATTGAGATCTTGCAGTACTTTATAGACGGATTCTCCGGTTTCAGGGAAGATAAAGTCGATATTACAACCACTGAAGAAGGCAACACGTTTCACTGGTTTATCTATCTTTTTAGTAACTTTTTTTACTCGATCTCTAAACGGTTTGTCTGCTACGGCTGGTAAACTGCGATCAGCTGCTAAACCAGCAAAGAATAATGGTAAATGTCTAATAACACGTCCGGTGGTAAATGGTTTCTGTCCAATTGAGGCTAAACGCAGTAAATTGTGGAAGACTTTTCGATTGGCAAGAACGTTTTCAAAGACTGCTTTTACACCAAAAGGCAGGCCATCTTGTTCAACCGATTTTGCTCGGAGATATTCAATCAGACCAGGAATGTCAATTTTACCAGGACAGATTTCAGTACAACGGCGACAGCCAATACACATTTCATTGATTTGTTTAAAATCGTCCATGCTATTTAAGAGAGCTGTTAAGATGGCACCAATGCCACCGGCATAAATATGGCCGTAAACATGTCCGCCAACTAAGGTATAAACTGGGCAAACATTCAAACAGGAGGCACAGCGAACGCATTGGTAAATTTGTTTTAATTTATCGTCTTTTGCAGCTTTTAAACGTCCGTTATCAAAAAGAATAACATGAAGTTCTTTTTCTTGCTCCACCCATTGACCATCTTTTTTTACTAAAGAAGGAGCAGCACCAGAAATCATACTCATATAACTGGTCATAAGCTGTCCGGTTGCATTCCTTGGCAAGGTTCTTAAGATCGGCACGGCATCTTTAATGGTAGGAATCAATTTTTCATAACCAATAATGACGACCTGAATTGGTGGCAGCGTTGCTACTAAGCGGGCATTTCCTTCATTGGTAACCAGTCCGGTAGCACCGTTTTCTGCAATACCAAAATTGGCGCCCGTAATACCCATATCCGCTTGCAGAAATTCATCCCTCAAGGCGATTCTGGCTTCTTGTACCATATAAGCAATATCAGGCTCAATGTCTTTGTTGAGCTCTTGAGAAAAATATTTTGCAACTTGATTTCGATCAAGGTGAATGGCAGGCATAACCATGTGAGATGGTTTGTGCCCAGCAATGGAAATAATCCACTCCCCTAAATCTGTTTCTTTAACATGTAACCCTTTTTCTTCTAAAAAGTGATTTAAATGAATTTCTTCGGTAGCCATAGATTTGGATTTTGCGATTCGTTTAACGCCTTTTTCCTTACATAGATTGAAGAGATATTCTTTTAAAGCATCGCCATCTTTAGCGCGAAACACTTTTCCGCCTCTTTTGATTACTTGTTCTTCGAATTGATCAGCAATTTTCTCCAAGTTCTCCACGGTAGCTATTTTCATATTTCTTACAGAGTCACGTAAGGCGTCGATGTCATCAACACCTTCATAAGCCTTAGCGCGAGCAATTGGGTACGCTTCTGCAAAGCGATTTAGAGAACCACGCAAGGTTTCATCCAT
>JBEQCC010000393.1:0-3773 GCA_041639455.1 Pelosinus sp.
CAGCATAGCGTTCGAGGCGGCCGATGGCGACAGATTCCCCCTTTTTGGCAAGGACACACCTCTTTTCACATTGCGCTTCTTGAGGGCAGACCCGGCCGCAAACCGCTGGCAGACTATTAGCTTCTTTGATTTTTGTAATGGCACTGCTTAGGTTGCTTTCCTTGATTTTACCGATAAAAGCTGGAATATCAATATCCACCGGACAGCCTTGCCGGCAGGGAGCAGTTTTACAATTCAAGCAGCGTTTGGCTTCTTCTACGGCTAATTCCGCCGTATAGCCTAAGGTTACTTCAGCAAAATTCTTAGCCCGTGCTTTGGCATCTTGCTCGGGCATAACTTGTTTTTTTAGTGAGACTGGCATTTACAGCCTCCTTTTCCATGTCCGGCGCAATAATCGCTATGCTGCTTTTCATGGGATTTATACATGCGCTGACGGACCATCAGCCCTTTAAAATCAACTTTATGGGCATCGAATTCCGGACCGTCGACGCAGGCGAACTTGTTCTCATTACCGACTGAAACACGGCAGCCGCCACACATCCCCGTCCCATCCACCATGATGGGGTTAAGGCTGACGACCGTGGGCACACCATGGGACCTGGTCGTCTCTGCAACATTCTTCATCATGATTACCGGGCCGATGGCAACAACCAGAGCGATTTTTCTGCCGGCCTCCAGCATTTCCTTCAGCGGATCAGTAACAAAACCTTTATGACCTTTCGAACCGTCATCAGTGGTTATATGCAAGATATCGCTGACGGCGCTCATTTCCCGTTCATAAATCAGGATATCTTTACTGCGGGCGCCGATGATTGAGATTACCTCATTTCCCGCTTCTTTTAGGCGTCTGGCGATTGGATACACCGGCGCAATGCCGATACCGCCGCCGACACAGACTACCGTTCCGAAGTTTTCTATATGCGTCGGTTTTCCCAGCGGTCCGGCCAAATCCAACAACGAATCTCCTTCATTCAAATTGCCAAGCTTGACCGTTGAAGCACCGACTTCTTGAAAAATAAGCGTGATGGTGCCTTTCTCTCTGTTAAAATCAGCAATTGTAAGAGGGATGCGCTCCCCGCTTTCATCAATGCGTAAAATGACAAATTGACCAGGCTTGGCTTTTTGGGCGATGAGGGGTGCACTGACTTCAAACATCTTTACCTGCGGTGCCAAATCTTGTATTACCAGTATTTGATACATCTTTCTTCCTCCATTTTGAGAATCATATTTGCGTCTGATAAGCTTAACGCCAGTATGCCACGCGCTCCGCAGGGTATAATACCGGCGGAGCGCAATGACAATCTGTTAGATTTTTACCTTACATACCATTGTCTTTTCAATAGAGTGCTCAAAGCAGTCAATAAATTGTTTATTTATATTCGGCTAATCTTTTGTAATTTTCATATCTTTCCTTAGCATCCGCTTCTGCTTTGTTATACAATTCATCAGCAAGTTCGGGGAATGCGAGTTGAAGAGAAGAATATCTGACCTCGCCGCGTAAAAATTCTTTTAAATCCCCTGCAGGCGCCTTAGAATCTAAAGTGAACGGATTCTTGCCGTCCTCTTTCAGCTGTGGATTATATGTGTAGAGGTGCCAGTAACCTGATTCTACCGCTTTTTTCATTTCCATTTGACTGCCGGACATCCCGCCCTTTATTCCATGCTCTATACAAGGACAATATGCAATGATAAGAGACGGACCCGGATATGCTTCGGCTTCTCTTATCGCTTTTAAGGTCTGCGCCTGATCATACCCCATAGCTACTTGCGCTACATAAATGTAACCATAGCTTATAGCCATCATTCCTAGATCTTTCTTTTTGGTTCTCTTTCCTGAGGAGGCAAATTTAGCGATTGCTCCCGCTGCTGTAGATTTTGATGACTGACCTCCGGTATTGGAATAAACCTCCGTATCCATCACAAGTAAATTGATATTTTTGCCGGATGCCAAAACATGATCCAATCCGCCATAACCAATATCATAAGCCCAACCGTCTCCGCCAAACGCCCAATAGGATTTCTTCGGCAGGAAGTCCTTATGCTTAATAATAAAATCAACCATTTCCGTTTCCATCGGATTTTTAGGCGAATATGCACGAATTGCTTGACTGAATTTCAACGATGCTTCTTCTGAATTCTCTGAGTCTTGCATGGTTTTGATCCAGTTTTCTGCTTCAGCTGCTACGATGCCTTTCTGAGTAAAAAATTCTGCATATTCTTTAATGGTAGCTCTGATTTTTTCCGAACCGAGAAGCATTCCATAGCCGTATTCGGCACAATCTTCAAACAGTGACATCGACCAAGCCGGTCCGCAGCCTTGCCTGTTTTTCGTATACGGTGTTGCAGGCGTGCTGCCACCGTATGCGGTAGAGCACCCGGAAGCGTTTGCAATATACATTCTGTCACCAAACATCTGAGTTACTAACTTGATGTAAGGAGTTTCGCCGCAACCAGCACAAGCACCGGAAAATTCAAACAGCGGTTGTGCAAACTGGCTTCCCTTTACCGAGTTAAAATTGATGGCATCTTTCTTGATTTCTACTTTATCCACAGCATAATTCCAGCGTTTAACCTCTTCTAATTGAGATGCCAGTGGCATCATGACTAAGGCTTTATTCTTAGCAGGACAAACAGCAGCACAACTACCGCATCCGGTACAATCCAAGGGTGAAAGCTGCATTCTATATTGATATTTATCTAAGCCTTTTCCAAGTGCCTTTTTAGTTTTAAATCCTTCAGGAGCATTGGCAACTTCCGCCTCATTCAGCAAAACGGGTCTGATGGATGCATGAGGGCAAACGTACGAGCATTGATTACACTGAATGCATTCTTCGAGTTTCCATTGAGGCACATCCACTGCGGCACCACGTTTTTCGTAGGCTGTGGTTCCTGCAGGGAATGTTCCATCTTCCATACCCACAAACGTGCTGACTGGCAGGATGTCGCCTTCTTGTCGGTTCATTACGTTTACCACTTTTTCGATAAACTCAGGAACATTTGGCTTTGCAGGTGCTTGAATATTCAATGCAGCCCAAGCAGAAGGAATGTCTACCTGAACCAGGTCGCTGATGCCCCTGTCAACGGCAGCAAAGTTCATGTCGAGCACTTTTTGACCTTTTTTGGAGTAGCTCTTCAAAATGGCATCCTTCATGTATTTTACGGCGTCTTCGATAGGAATCATATTAACTAACTGGAAGAACGCTGCCTGCAGGATTGTATTCGTTCTTCCGCCAAGACCAAGGCCTTTTGCAATATCAATGGCATTGATGATATACAATTTTGCTTCCTTTTGTGCCAGGCTCTTCTTCATCTCATCAGGAAGATTGTCTTCCAGCTCTTTCTGGGTCCATTGGCAGTTCAACAAGAATGTGCCGCCTTTTTTCAAATCCTTGATGATATCATACTTTGTGAGGTAAGAAGGATTATGACAAGCTACAAAGTCCGCATTGCTTACAAGATAAGGGGATCGGATTGGCATTTTTGCAAATCGCAAATGGGACTGGGTAAGCCCGCCTGATTTTTTGGAATCGTATACAAAATATGCCTGTGTATACAGATTCGTATATTCCCCTAAAATTTTCGTTGTATTTTTATTGGCGCCAACCGTTCCGTCGGAGCCCAATCCCCATATTTTACATTGCATGCTGCCTGCTTGGGCAACATCAATGTCTCCTGGCTGCGGTAAAGACAGGAAGGTAACATCGTCGTTGATTCCGATTGTAAAATTATTCTTTGGATGTTCTGATTTAAGATTTTCATATACCGTTACCATA
>JBEQCC010000394.1:0-3755 GCA_041639455.1 Pelosinus sp.
CAGCATTGATGACCGAAAGAGGTTTTTGAGTCGTAGCTCCATTATCAAGATAAACCAGCCGTTTTCCATTCATTGTTTTTTGCAAGATAGGAAAATCATTGACGTAATTATTAGACATGATGTAGCCGCCTCCTTAAATACGTAGAGATTGCATCTCTTAATTCGTTCACTGGTATTTTATTCAGAATCGGCTGAAAGTCAGCTTCGATAATTAATTTTTTAGCCTCTATCTCACTAAGCCCTCTGCTCATCAAATAAAAGAGTTTATTTTCATCCATCTTACCTGTACTGACAGCATGCTGCCCTTCAACTGCATCTTCTCCACACAACATCAGTGGTGTGGAACGATTCCGCACAGTTGGACTTAATAGTACCGTATATTCCTCTTCTTTGCCCTTAGATCCAGTAGACCCCTTAATAAAGTCCAATGTACCTTTAAAGACTTTTTGACTGTGATCTAAAAGTACGCCTCGTGCTTCTAGGCTGCTCAAAGATTCACGAGCCTGATGGGTCTGTACGTAATTCATATCGATTTTACGATTCTGATCACCAAAATAAAGAGAGTGAATCGTTCCGATGCTGTTTTTCCCTGCCAATTGTGTTTTACAGCTTGTAATGGTTTGCAAGGCACCTAGTTCTACCAAAGTGAGATCAATCTGTCCGTTTTCATCAGTAATTGCACTTATGGCATCGACATGAGTATCTTGATCAGCCATCATTTGCATTTTAATTAAATGAACAACAGCTCCCCGCTGGGCAAACACTTTGGTGACGCCACTATGAAACCCATTTTTCGTACAGGAAGATGTATAGTTGATGATGATCGTTACCTCGCTATTTTCATGAGCCAGGATAAAGTGGTCATCTACTAGAGTTGGATTTTCCTCATCTAAGTTATATTGGAGTACTATAGGAGTTCCTATTTTCTCCCCTTCTTCTATTTCAATGAAATAACCGCTGTTTTGATTCTTCTTAACAAAGTCTCCCATTGCCTCACTTGCGCCGACGTCCATTTTCTTTTCCATAAATTTAATCGTATCTCTATTCAAGCAGATATCTGTAATGGTTACGCCTTTTTCTGAGCCTTTCGTCACAGGCTGCTTGGAATAATCCGCTATAACAGGAATATCAGCTTCAAGGACAGCACTATTAACACCTAGCCAATTCCAGGTTTTCACTGGAATCATATTTATATTCTGCTGAAGTTTTTCCATCTTATCATCCCCTATCCAATGGTGCCTTCCAATTCTATATTAATTAAATTATTCATTTCCACAGCATATTCCAAAGGAAGCTCCTTGGCAATCGGTTCCGCAAACCCTCTTACAATCATAGCCTTAGCTTCCTGCTCACTTATACCCCGACTCATAAGATAAAAAATGGACTCCTCACTGATTCTGCCAATTTTTGCTTCATGACCAATATCTACCTCATCATTTTGAATATCAATGACCGGCAGGGTATCTGAACGAGAAAGATCATCCAGCATTAAGGATTCGCAGCTTACCAAGGATTTGCAATGGTGAGCATTAGGCGCTACTTTTACCGCACCACGATAAACAGCAACTCCACCGCCTTTGGAAATAGATCTGGAATTAATATTGGAAGAGGTATACGGTGCTGCATGAATCACAGCCGCCCCTGTATCCAGCACCTGCCCGCCAGCCGCAAAAGTGACACCGTTAAACTCCGCTCTTGCTCCCTCTCCCTTGAGAATACTGCGGGGATATAGCATGGAAATCTTAGATCCAAAAGAACCAGAAACCCATTCAATACTGCCATTTTTTTCAACCAAGGCACGCTTGGTATTTAAGTTCAGCATATTTCTCGACCAATTTTCGATGGTAGAGTAGCGCAGGCTGGCATCTTCTTTTATGTATAACTCGACGCATCCTGCATGTAAATTTGTAACATTATATTTAGGAGCAGAACAGCCTTCAATAAAATGAAGCTTCGCTCCTTTGTCTACGATAATTAATGTATGCTCAAACTGCCCTGCCCCTGGCGAATTCAAACGGAAATAAGACTGCAGTGGTATCTCCACCTGAACACCAGGCGGAACATAGACAAAAGAACCACCTGACCAAACAGCCCCATGCAAGGCTACAAATTTATGATCCTTTGGTGTAACAAGCTTCATGAAATATTCCTGAATCATAAGCTCATACTCTCTTAGGGCACTTTCCATGTCAGTATAAACTACACCTTGCTTGACCAATTCCTCTTTGACACTGTGATACACTACTTCAGAATCATATTGAGCTCCTACACCGGCTAATGATTCCCGCTCAGCTTGGGGAATGCCCAGACGCTCAAAGGTATCTTTAATATCCTCAGGAACCTCTTGCCATTTCCCCTTCATTTCTGTGTCTGGACGAACGTAGGTAACAATGTCATCCATATCCAGTTCGTGCAGAGAAGGTCCCCATGCGGGCAGTGGCATTTGATTATAAATTTCTAAAGAACGAAGGCGAAAATCTCGCATCCATTCTGGATCATTCTTTTCTTTGGAAATATCCAGCACAATTTGAGAAGTCAATCCTTTTGATGCTTTATAACGATAGCGATCTTTATTTTTAATATCGTAAAGACCTCGATCAATCTCCTCAACAACAGTTTTTTTCTTACCCATGGAGCGTATTCACCTCGCCTGAATTTGGAGCCTCTTCTCCCATAAGTAGAAAACCATTCTCATTAATTTGGGATATCAAGGAAGCATCCCCCGTCTGAAGAATTTTCCCGTTCATTAAGATATGAACATAATCTACGTCTAATTGCTCAAGAATTTTGGTATTATGTGTGATAATTAAAATTGCATTCTGCTCATTTTTAAAGTGCTTTACCCCTGAGGAAACTATACGAACAGCATCAATATCTAAACCTGAATCCGTTTCATCCAGCATTGCCAATTGCGGATTAAGCATCATCATTTGTAATATTTCATTTCTTTTCTTTTCCCCACCTGAAAATCCGACATTTACATGCCGCGATGCATATGTATTATCTATTTTTAAAGTCTCCATCGCTTGTTTCAGTTCTTTCTTAAAAGCCATAATTTTTACAGTTTCACCCGTTATGGCATTTTTGGCTGTCCGCAATAAATTTTCTACCGTTATCCCAGGAATTTCTTCAGGATTTTGGAAAGATAAAAAAATTCCTTTTCTAGCTCTTTCGAAGGTTTTTAAAGCTGTAATGTCTTCTCCCTCAAAAGCAATGGAACCAGCAGTTATTTCATACTTTGGATGGCCCATAATTAAATTCACTAACGTCGATTTTCCGGAGCCGTTAGGCCCCATAATAACATGAACTTCGCCCTTATTGATTTCAATATTCAAGCCCTTTAAGATTTCTTTGCCTTCAACGGCTGCGTGTAACCCATGAATTGCTAAGAGTTTTTCTGCCATTATTTCACCTCATTATTTCTATCCACCATTTATTATTTTTAACTATTTTCAGGGTTTAATCCCTAGTATTCATAGTGTATTGCTGGGAATTAGATTTATTTTATTCTTTTTTTTACGGCATGTCAAGGCGTGCAAGATTTGTAAAAATATTCTGTAAAATAGTTTATTAAAAATAAAAAGAAAAACCACAGAGAACACAGTGAAAAGATCATAAGGTCAAAAATACCCCACTATATCCTCTCTGTGTCCTCTGCGATTCTAATGCATGTTTTCTAAGCTGTCTTTATTTAACAACTAACGCTATGCCAAGTTCAAGAGCACGTTTATTAATATCTTCTGTTCCCTAGATCG
>JBEQCC010000395.1:0-3745 GCA_041639455.1 Pelosinus sp.
CACATTAGATGTATTGAAATTGATGATAAGGGAGTTGGAACATGCGACAGATTAGGAGTAACCAACACATTAGATGTATTGAAATCCTGACTTTATCGCACCGCCTGCTGATCAGGCAGCCGAGTAACCAACACATTAGATGTATTGAAATACGATTACGTACAAAAACAACCTACACCACCTCCGGAGTAACCAACACATTAGATGTATTGAAATCTAGCTAATTATAATAGAGATTGCCAAAATAACCCGAGTAACCAACACATTAGATGTATTGAAATATAACACTACTAAAAAATATGATGTTGGCTTTATTGGAGTAACCAACACATTAGATGTATTGAAATCAACCATAGCATCGGGCAAGGGTATTATCAGACAGAGCAGGCAAATGATCAATTGAAAAAAAGGTTATTGGAGATATTACCGAAAGAGGGTATAGAAATTGTGGACAAAATGCAGGATAACTTTACGGAGAAAGAAACCCTCACAGGAGAAATCTATTATAATCAAGGATTTTGTGATGCTATAAAGCTGATGATGCAGTCGATAGCATGGGAGCCGGTTCGAAGGCAAATGCAAAAGAAACAAGGGATGATTCCTTTGCTTCTTTTGCTTTTCAACCGCTTTATTGCCCCACATCCAAATGCGATATCAAGGCAAAAAGCAGCTCTTGCAGCGCTTCTACGCCATCTGTTTCGTATTTGGTTGCTCAACTGTAAACCTGCTGATAGGATCCCCGATATTTTTGTGCGGTTTCCGCATCGTTATTCGGTGTTATATGCAATATTTAATGATTTTCACTCGTTCCTCATAGTTGGTTTTACGACCTTTGGTCATGATAGGTACTCCTCCCGTTCCAGAAGATTTTAACTTCTCATGACCATCATACTTTGAACTCCAGTTTTGCAGTTGGCGGGTTGATCAGAATAATGAAATTTAAATGCTGCTGCAGAGAGAGTTAGATGATTATGCGTTCAGCCTGGCTGATCGGCTTGCCAGTTGGACATTTTTTATTATATTGCAAGCAAAGGGGCTGTCGCACTAAGCGAAAATTCCACTATATATTGTGATTTGTTTACTCAAAATTCACAACATATGGTAGAAAATTTTCTTACTGCGACAGCTCCTTAATTTATTTGCTCTTTTTATGCCATTTGGAAGTTACACAAAAATTGGGGATACACTCTATTGCTCCGATAATTGGCGTAAAACTATAGAAGCTACATTTCTTTATACATCTACTTGCCACAATAAGATAAAAAGAGTGTTGTTCTTATAATTCAATAATGAACCTTGATTCTAATTAGTTCATTTCAGCAAGTAATTTGTCAACTTTTTTCTTATTGGCAGCATCTAATTCTGTTAGAGGTTTGCGCGGAATGCCAACATCTAGTCCTTGGGCTTGTAATGTATATTTGCAAATTTCTTGCCAATGAGGCATTTCATTAATTTTATCGTTGAAGAAATAATCAATATATGGCTGAAGATTATTTTGTGCTTTAATTGCTGCATCGACATCTTTTGCAAAGCATGCATCTTGAAGGGCACGGCACTGTTTAGGTAGTACTGCTGGGAATCCGGATAACCAGCCGTCAGCTCCGCCTAAAATTCCTTCCATAGCACAATAATCATGACCATAAAATACGCGTAATTTATCTTCATTATGGAATTTTAATTCATGTACGCGGTTTGGATCACCATGTGCTGCTTTAATACACTGGATTGTGCCATCTTTAACTAATTCTGTTACTTCAGGAGTTGTTAATTCATAACCAGCAAACCATGGATTATTATAAATCATTATCTCAATATCAAGAGAGGCTCGCAAATCTCGGAAATGTCTCATTACTGCTTCTTTATAAGGATGTAGGTAGAATGGTAAAATAACCATTACGCAATCTGCACCGTGATCTTGTGCAAACTTACTCATTTTAATTGTATTTAGCGTATCATATCTTCCAGTGCCGCAAACTAGAGGAGCTTCACCTGCAAGGAAACTGGCTACATGGGCAATAATTTCTCTTTGCTCTTCCATATTCATTGCAATGTTTTCGCCGGTACTGCCACAAATAGAAATAGATTGTGCCCCATTGTCAAGTAACCATCGCAAATATTTTTCCATACCTACTTTGTTATAAGTTTGGTCAGAATTCCATATTGTCATGGATGCAGGGCAGAGACCATAAGGTTTCTTGAGATTTTTTTTCATAATAAATTCTCCTTTTTATAATATTGATATAGTACAAATAAAAATACATGTTGTATACAAGATGTATTTTCATCTGTACTATATCAATAAGTCAGATAATTGTCAATATTTAAATATTGACAATTATCTAAATTATTGATAGTGTATATTTTACAAGCACAACTTGTATACAACATGTATTTGTAAATACTTTTGCTGAGTTTATGATCCATGTAGTGGCTACATTTTCCACATATAGCTTAATATAGTCAAATTCATGAATTTAGAAATGAAAGGGATGATGAATATTGATATAAATTAATAAGATGATGAATTTTTGCAAAATACTGAATAATGTAGCGATAGTGAACTTGTTATTTAGTTTAGAAAATGCAAATTGCCTGCAAAAATTCAAGTGTTAGGAGGTATGCAATATAGATGGTACAAGAAAACCCTTGTACCATCTAGCTCGGCAAATGCTGAGAGGCTATTATATTAAGAGGAGGAAAAAGAATGAGTGCTCGGGTAAGTTCAAATTCATATCCAGAATCATGGAATAAACATATTATCTATTTAGCAATTATAGCATCTTCGTTTGGTTTGTTATGGGGATGGGAAGTTGGAGCGATTTCAGGAGCATTATTATTTATTGGTCGAGATTTCAATGTAACACCAATTCAGATTAGTATTATAACTACTTCCGTGCAAGTAGGAACGATTATCGGTGCATTAACAGGAGGAATGATTGCAGATGCTTTTGGGCGAAAGAAAACGTTACTATTTGTAGCAATAGTTACAACGATTGCAGCTACTGTCTCTGCCCTTGCGGAAAGCATTATGGAATTAGTTGTAGCACGTTTAGTTTTAGGTTTTGTATTAGGAACAATATTATTTGTTTCTCCAGCATATATCGCTGAATCAACGCCGGCAAAAATTCGTGGAAGGCTTGTTGTCACATTTCAGATGTGTGTTATTACTGGTATAGGGTTATCCTATTTTGTTGATTTGGGATTTGCAACCATAGGTTCTTGGAGACTTATGCTTGGGTCTCCGGGAGTGCTTTCTCTATTACTCTTGCTTTTGACATTCTTTCTCCCAGATACTCCGCGATGGTACGCAATGAAAAATCGTCATGATGATGCATTAGCGGCACTAAAAAGCATTTATGGCAGCCAATTAATCGCAGAAGAGCAACTCAAAAACATAGAAAAAGATCTTTCCTATACGGAAGAGAAAAGTAGTTTTTCTGAATTGTTTCGTCGTCCTATGCTAAGAGCAACAATTTTTGGCATAGGTATAGGATTTTTCCTCCAGGGATCAGGTTTGCAAGCAATAGTCTATTATAGTCCATCAATTATTCAAGGATTAGGTATCAATAGCTCTTTTATGAGTATTTTATATACAGGGATTATTCAGTTGATTACACTGTTGGCTGTTGTTATTGTATTTAGATTAATTGATCGAATCGGTCGGCGCCCAATTATGCTCACTGGGACAGTTGGCATGACTACGCCTACAGCCACGTCTTCTATGCCGACTACCAGGAAGGCAAGG
>JBEQCC010000396.1:0-3741 GCA_041639455.1 Pelosinus sp.
CTTGAACAATCTCTATTATAGGAAATCTGGTGAGTTTTGTATAACTTTCGACGCGCACCCGCATAGCGGGTGGTTTTTTGTTTCGCAAGCTCAACGGACTAAAGTCACACAATATGAACATTCGTAAAACAATAATAGCAGAGTGCGCAAAGAACACAAAAGATCTATTCTCAGCTTATTTTTGTGTTCTTGCGCACTCTGCATTTCAACGCTTCTCCGTAAAGAAACGTATTTTCATATGTTGTTATACGTTAGCAGTTTCTTCTAACGCTTCCTTCACTTGCTTTAATGAAGGGAATACAAGGGTAGGCTTTACCTCACTTCCTGGAATGTCCACTAATTGACTTTCACCAGACAATACAAGAATCGTTGTCACATTATTTCCTTTTCCGAGGGCAATATCTGTATATAGACGATCTCCAACAATCGCAATTTCCTCTTCTTTGCAGCCAGTATTCTCTAATATATACTGCAGCGTATGGGCCGTAGGCTTACCAAAATACTCAGGTTTTACACCAGTAGATGCCGTAATCAATGCGCATATTGCTCCGCAGTCTGGAATATATCCGCCTTCTATCGGGCAATTAAAATCAGGATTAACAGCTAAGAACCTCGCTCCATTTCGAATAAAGGTACATGCCTTCGTTAGATTATCATATGCCAGAGAAGTATCAAAACCGACCACCACAATATCCGGCTTCTCATCTACTAATAAGATCCCGGCTTCCTTAAAATCATTTTGCAGATATTCATTGCCCAGCACAAAGACAGTTTGATCTGCCGCATGTTTTTTCAAATAATTGATAATAACATGATTGGAAATAAGCATCATATCTTCTTCTACGTGGTACCCCATATTACGAATACGGTCCACATATACCTTGGTATTCTTGGAAGAGTTGTTTGTAAAAAATTTAAATTTAATTTTATTCTTTTCTAGCGTATGCAAAAAGTCTATAGCACCGTCTAAAATTCGTTTCCCCAAATATACAGTGCCATCTAAATCCATAACGAAACATTTGATTTTTCTCAATATCTCTTGCTGCTGTGTCGTATTTATTACTGGCTCCATCAACATGACTCCTTCCTACTTATTTTTTTATATCGCGGGTGAACTCTTCTAAAAGTCCCAAGTCCGATAATAAGTTAAGAATGGTATAACGCGGGCGTACTTCTTTTGCTACCAAAACGCTATCCAGTACCGTTCTTTGGTCAACACCGACTTCCTCCGGCTTAATGGGTGCTCCAGCACTCTTCATTAAACTCTCAACTCGGTCTGCTCTTTCTGCCTCTTTGGCAACTTTAATAATCCGCGGGAAATTCTCCTTGATTACTTCAATTCTAGAAATTCTTGCTTCTATGGAATTTCTACCATCCTTTTCGCTCATAGACAAAATGCCAGATGCAGCCTTTCCATAAAGTTCACTTATCGATTTTCTCCATGCTTTTTCATCAAAAGTACGAGCCTTGCCCACAGCTTCTTCAAAATCGACTTGCTTTTCTACTAACATTTCATACAATCTGGCTACGATAATGCTAGTTAAGCCTACCTTCGTACCATGCAGCAACGCTTCTTTACCTTCAAACAAGAACTTCATTTCCCAAAAGTGAGAAATATGATGTTCCGCACCCGATGCCGGACGAGAATTTCCTACAAAACTCATCGCAATTCCTGTGCGAACTAAACCATCCATAACATTTTCAATTGCAATATCCTCTCGATTCTTTACACCATCAATATTATCAACACATTTTTTAATAGCATCGCTTGAAATTCTAGCAGTGACATCACAATAATACTCTTTATTTACAATACGGCTTATTTGCCAGTCGCTTAGTGCAGAATATTTTCCGATCATATCCCCAAGACCTGCTAAGATCATCCTCATAGGTGCTTTCTTTAAAATCTCAGTATCACCAATAATAACTTTAGGATAGGAAGATTCCACACTCGTTTTTAGATTATCAATAATTAATGCGGAGCTGTCAGAAGCATATCCATCCATAGAAGGTGCAGTCGCTACCACAATAGACGGGATATTGGTTCTGCGGCTGATGAATTTTACAATATCATTCAAAGTTCCCGCTCCCACCGTAACGATAAGATCCGTATTTTTTTCGACTTGCAGCAGCAATTTTCCAACAGCCTCTTCATCTGGCACTAAATCTCGAGTCACCTTATAAACATAAGACTTATAAGATAAATGATTTTCTGCAAGCAATGAAGCCACTCTCTTGCCAGCCACTTCGTAAGTATTTGTATCCGCAACGAGCAGCACTTTTTTCGAACCTAATGTTCTTACGACATCAGGCACTTGATTAAGAGCGTCCTTTCCAATAATCACTTTATCAATATTGATACTATGTGGTTTTCCACATTGGCATTCCAATTTGGCGTTTAAAAAATCATTACTTTCTAATCTACCGATCGTATCCAATGTCAATTTCATTGCCATCACATCCTATTTCACATTTTATAAAGAAGACTTATTTTTTGTTTTTCCAATTCATATTTATTTCTCAAGGTTATAAACCGTATTTTACGAATATCGCTGCGGACACTGGCTAGCACATCGTGTTAAAAAAATTGCTATTTGTTCTTTAAGGAGACAAATAGCAATTTTCTTATTTTTTTAATTGCCTTCGATCCGAATAATATCATTCAAAGAGATCTCTGGATGACCTTCGCCCCTTAATTCAATCTGCCCTGGCAATTCAACTGTATCGCTGCCAGTGAATTTAAATGTACAATGCCCCAATTCTTCCAAGGTTTTAAGTGCCTCATCCCCGATAGCCGTAATCGTATACTGTGCTTTTCCCAAGGTCACTCTGTCACCAATTTGAATTGGACTTTTAATTTCTCCTGTTGTATGCATAATCGAAATTTCTTCTAAACCATCTAAAGGGCATGTATCGAAAATAATGAGGTCTCCAGTAGATTCCATTAATTCGGTAGCCATATCTCCTATGCTAGTTACCACAACTTCATATTTCATCCTTCACTTCCCTCTCATTTCATAAATGTGCATCTTTCGGAAACAACCATAAGAGAAGCTATATTTCTCTACGTTTAGCTAAATAATCCCATGCCCATGAAATAAGCAATCACTACTGATAAGGGACCTGTCACCAATCTTGACATGAGGATAACAGGTACGCCCATTTCAATGGTTTCTGGTTCTGCCTCACCCAAGCTCAAACCAACTGGCAAGAAGTCGCAGCCAACTTGAGGATTGATTGCAAATAAGGCTGGCAAAGCAAACTGCGGAGGAATATTACCTGCACCAATTTCAACACCAATCAAAACACCTACTACCTGAGCAATAACCGCACCTGGTCCTAACATTGGCGATAACACTGGCAAGGAACATATTACAGAAATAATTAATAATCCAGGAAGACTTCCGGCATAAGGAGAAACTACATTGGCAACTATATTTCCCAGACCTGACTGCAAAATGATACCAATAATCATACTTACAAAAGCCATAAAGGGCAGTATGCTGGTCATAACCGTATTAATTGTATGACGCCCCGATTGAAAGAAAATCCCCACTACGCCACCAACAGCTTTACCAAATCGAGCCAGGATATTTCCCTTTTCTGCCGGGGTTTCCTGCACTCTTTGCTGCGTAGCTGCTGGCGCAATTGAAGGTTCGGGAGGAATAAATTCCCCTTCAAATAAAGTAAGGCAGGATTCCTTGACACCAGACACATAAATATCTTCTGTAATAAACTGTG
>JBEQCC010000397.1:0-3716 GCA_041639455.1 Pelosinus sp.
TGCTCTTCCGATCTTAGGGATAAATTTTATAACATCATGATAAAAACTCCTATAATTATCGGGAAGTTTCGCAATATCACTCTCTACAACTTTCATTACCATACCCATCGCCCCCTTTTTTAAATGAAACAAAAACTCCTATTATCACTATACCATAAGTCTACAAAATATACACAATATTTTAATAAAGAAGACTGGATTTACATCTATGAATAAGGGCAGCTTGCCAGCTGCCCTTATTCATTATCTTTTAATATTCTAACTTTTTCGTCGTAACCCGTTTACGAAATACCCAATAGGTCCACCCCTGATAAGCCAATACAATCGGTACTAAGGCCAAAGCTGCAAAGGACATAATCTTTAACGTATACGCACTAGAAGCGGCATTATAAATGGTTAAACTCCACGTTGGATTTAAACTGGACACCATAATACGGGGAAATAAACCGCTGAAGAAGGCAATCGTAGTAAAAGCAATTGCCAATCCGCTCATGGCAAAAGCCCAGCCAAATCTTTTTAACCAAAGCAGAACGTAACCGGCGACAAAAATTACTACTGCACCCCATAAGGCGCTGCTGGCTAACTCACTTTTAAATAAATCTGTATTTGTATAAGTTAAACCTACAAGACTCAAAAAAACCAAAGCTGCAAGCAAGCCAATTTTTACCGCTGCTTTACGGGATCGTTCAATGAGTTCTCCCTCCACCCGAAGAGTCAGAAACAATGCTCCATGGAATAAAAAAACTAACAAAAAGGCAACCCCGCCTACTAAAGTATAAGGACTCAATAAATCAAAGAAAGTCCCGGCATACTGCATCTTACTATTAATGGGTATACCCTGAATCAAATTCGTAACGACGACACCCCAAAGCAATGCCGGCAGAGTACTTCCAATAAAGATCATCCAATCCCATGTACTGCGCCACTTAAAACTTTCGTCCTTACTGCGAAACTCAATGGCTACCCCTCTCAGAATCAACGCTACCAGCATTAGAAATAATGCCATGTAAAACCCGCTGAACATGGTAGCATAAACATGGGGAAAAGCCGCAAACAAAGCTCCCCCTGCCGTAATCATCCATACTTCATTGCCATCCCAAAATGGACCTATGGTATTAATTACAATGCGCCGTTCCACATCATTTTTCCCGATAAAAGGCAAAAGCATACCCACGCCATAATCAAAACCTTCCAGGAAAAAAAAGCCGGTAAATAGAACTCCTACTAAGATAAACCACAAGATATTCAGTTCCATAATGTTGCCTCCTTCTTCTTCGTCAGCACACTTAGAACGGGTTTTTCATCCATAGGTCCGATCATAATAAACTTATGCACTAAGTAAATAGCGACTGCCGCTAATGCTCCATACAGTACCGTAAAGCCAATCATCGAAATCCAAATTTCAGTACTGGTTACATTCGTGGACACGCCCTCACTTACTTTTTGTAAACCTACCACAATCCAAGGCTGCCTTCCACCTTCTGTCAAAATCCAGCCTGTAGAATTGGCAATATAGGGAAAAGGCAGGCTCCATAATAACAACTTGAGAATAAAAGGATTTTCTTCTAACTGTTTCTTATAAAAGAAGAACGCACCTAATGCTGCCATGAGCATCATCCACAATCCGGATAATACCATGATGCGAAATGTCCAGAAGGATTGGGTAATATTAGGAGTGTAGTTACCCGGTCCATATTTTTTCTCCGCAGCCGCCTGCAATTCGTTAATCCCTTTGATTTCTCCTGAAAACTTATTATATGCTAGAAAAGATAATGCCCCTGGAATACCGATTTCAAAAGAATTCTTTTTGTTTTGTTCATCTACCACTACTGCAATTGCGAAAGGTGCCGGATCAGAAGATTCCCATAATGCCTCCATAGCTGCCATTTTCATAGGCTGTTTTGCAGCAAGAAATTGAGCTTGTAAATGTCCTGTACCCATTACTAACAATGTGCTTACCAACATACATGCCAAACCAATCTTTATGGAAGGTTTAAACACAGGCAAATGACGTTTTTTCAATAAATAGTAAGCACTAATGGCTGTTACAAATACACCAGCAGTTACTAAGCCACCTAAAATCGTGTGTGGAAATTGCCCCCATACATATGGATTGGTAATTACCTGTATGAAATCAGTCAATTCAACCCGTCCATTGCGAAGTGCATATCCCACTGGAGACTGCATAAAGGAATTGGCTACCAGAATCCAAAAAGCCGATAAATTACTGCCAAAGGCAACCAACCACATACAAGCTGCATGCATTTTTTTTGATAATCGATCCCAGCCAAAGATCCATAATCCTAAGAAAGTCGATTCCAGGAAAAATGCTGATAAAGCTTCTAAAGCTAAGGGTGCACCAAAAATATCCCCCATAAAACGAGAATACTCAGCCCAATTCATACCGAAATGAAACTCCTGCACAATTCCAGTTACCACACCCATAATAAAATTGACTAAAAACAATTTACCCCAAAATTTGGTCATTGTTTTGTACGTTTCATTGCCTGTTCTGACATACATGGTTTCCATTACGGCCACTAATACGGACAATCCTAATGTCAACGGCACGAATAAAAAGTGGTACACTGTCGTAATAGCAAATTGCCATCGTGCCAAAAGTACTTCTTCCATATTTTTTCCCTACCTCTCCTCTTTATCTTTTCCCACTAATCCGGCAAAGTTAACTTCACGTAAAGCTTTTGTAAAATTTGCTTGAATCACAGCTAGTGAAGCATGTACGGGACATTTTCTCCCGCACCCTTTCGTGCAGGCAGAATCTTCTTTTAAACACCGTTGCAAATCCAAAGGGCCTTCCATTACTTCAATTACATCCAAAAGGCTGATCTTTTCAGCCGACGTCGCCAAGACAAAACCTCCGTCTACTCCCCGATAGGATTTTACCAATTCTCCTTTAACTAAAGATCGCATAATCTTCTGCAAAAAACCTGCCGGTATATTTTGTTGTTCAGCGATTGCCTGGCTATTGGCTAGTTCTCCTTCAGGCAGTCCCGCCAAATGCAGAATGACGCGGAAAGCATAGTCTGTGGCTTGGTTGAACTGCACGTACACACCTCCTTTTATAATTAATACCATACTGGTTCGGTATTAATTTAATAATACTATTGATCCTATCCCTTCGTCAATAGTTTTTACAATATTTTCCCTCTTAAATAATGTATCCTCTCGAAAACAACTATCTATAGCTGAAACAGGCAAAGGATGAAACTATAAAGCGTAGGTTAAGTACAACGGCGAAGCGTTAGCTATGCTCATCCTTTGCCGTCCTAAATGAGCTTCTGGCAAGAGACTGCGATTATCTTGCATATTTTTCTGTAAGTCCAGCCAGCTTATTGCTGACCTCATTGGTTAGCAGCTTCTTATTCAGCCGCCAGGCCCAATTGCTGCCTCCTGCTGTACCCGGAAGATTCATTCTGGCTATACCGAATAACCCTAAAATATCCTGTAAGGGAACAATAGCAGTATCTGCATTAGCCTTATATAAAAATTCGATAAATTTCCAATAAGGAGCAATCCCGTCTTCTTCATCTAGACCAATTTCCTGCTGTATGCATACTGCTAACGTCGGGTCTTCTTCCAGCAGTTTTTTATACCAGCTGCTCATTGTATCATTGTCATGGGTTCCTGTATAGATAACCACATTCTTTTCACAGGTAAAGGGTATGCATTTTCCCTGTTTATCATAGTAAAAAGAA
>JBEQCC010000398.1:0-3735 GCA_041639455.1 Pelosinus sp.
TTTAGTATGAGTGAAAATGAATATTTACAATTTGCTAAAAATAAGGGTGCTTCTCCAACTGAATGGGGACGGGATTTGAAGCTGATTCTCAGCGATGGATCTGCCTATCCACTCACCGGGCAAATTGAACAGGTAGATAAAGGCTTAGCAACTGGCACAGGTACATTGAGTTTTAAAGCATCTTTTGTCAATCCTAACAAACTTTTAGTTCCTGGTATGTTTGCTCGTGTTGCGGTGCAAAGTGAGGTGCGCCCAGGAGCTTTATTAATTCCACAAAGAGCTGTCCAGCAAATGTTGGATAAAACCCTTGTTACTGTTGTGGGTGAAGGTGATAAAGCAGAAACACGGGTAGTTAAGATGGGGACGAAAGTTGGCAATATGTGGGTGGTAGATGAGGGCGTTACCGAAAACGACCGTATTGTTGTAGAAGGCTTTTTGAAGGCTCCGCCAGGAACACCTGTATCTGTAATAATGATTGGCCCGGATGAGTTACAAACTCCGGCGAAGCAATAGGAGGTAATCTGGTGGCTAAGTTTTTTATTGAGCGTCCCATTTTTGCGATCGTATTATCGATCGTTATTACATTAGTTGGTTTAATCTCAGCATTTAATCTGCCGATAGCCCAATATCCGCAGATTACGCCGCCGCAAGTTAGTGTAAGTGGTAATTATACTGGTGCAAATGCTGAGGTTGTTGAACAGACAATGGCCCAATTGATTGAACTGCAAGTCAATGGGGCAGAAGATATGGTTTCCATGCAGTCAACAAGTTCTGATTCGGGTTCCTACTCGTTGACCGCAAAGTTTGATTTAAGTAAAAATGCTGATATGGCAACCGTACAAACCCAAAATCGAGTAGCACAAGCCAATGCATCATTACCTGCTGAAGTTACTGCAACAGGTATTACGACTCGTAAGGTTTCTCCTGATAATTCTTTGGTCTTTTCCTTATGGTCTCCAAAGGGAAGCTATGATAGTGCATTTTTGAAGAACTATGGAAGCATATACCTTGTCGAAGATTTGAAAAGAATCAAGGGCGTAGGAAATATTGTGGAATATGGTGCTGATTATGGGATGAGAATCTGGCTGCAGCCAGATAAAATGGCGCAGTTAGGCCTCACGGGCAGTGATATTTTTAGTGCTATTACTACTCAGAATGTGCAGGCTCCAGCAGGAACGATTGGTCAAAGACCCTCTTCTACTCAGCAGGAATTTCAATATACAGCGCGAGTACAAGGTCGTTTGACTGAGCCTAAAGAATTTGAAAACATTATTGTCAGCTCTAAAGATAACAATTTTATTCGCGTAAAAGATGTTGCGAAAGTTGAGATGGGTACTAAAGATTATGGGTTCCAAAGCTTTCTGAATGGTAATGAATCAGTAGCCTTTGCAGTTCAGCTTACTACCGATGCAAATGCATTAGCAACTATTACAAAGGTACAGGAGACCCTAGAAGCAGCATCAAAGAAATTTCCATCTGATGTTGCCTATTATTCCATCGTTGATAATACCAAATATGTGCGTGAATCCATGAAAGAGGTTGCTAAAACCTTTGCAGAAGCGCTGGTACTAGTGCTTTTAGTCGTCTTTTTATTTTTGCAAAGCTGGCGTGCTACCCTTATTCCGATGCTCGCTATTCCCGTTTCTTTGATTGGAACCTTTGCTGCGTTTATGGTGATGGGCTTTTCTATCAATACGCTGACTCTTTTTGCCATGGTATTGGCCATTGGATTGGTAGTTGATGATGCGATAATTGTAATTGAAGCAGTCGAATACCATATGCGTTATACGGGTCTGAGTCCAAAAGAAGCAACGAAATTGGCCATGAGTGAAGTATCGGGTCCTGTTATTGCCATTGCTTTTGTTCTGGCATCTGTATTTATTCCTGTAGCCTTCTTTGGTGGAACTACAGGTGTTTTATACAAACAGTTTGCTTTGACCATTGCGGTATCCATGGCATTGTCTGCTATTGTGGCGTTGTCTTTGACGCCAGCCCTTTGCGCATTAGTGTTAAAACCTCATGATCCTAATGCCCACTCAGGCATGCTGGAACGATTCTTTAAAAAATTCAATGATGTATTTGAAGCAACGGTAGAAAGATATGGTAAGGGCCTGGGGAAACTAATTAAACGATCTGTTTTAGGCATTGTTTTCTTAGGAGTGCTATTGCTTGTAACAGGTAAGCTGTTTCAATTGGTGCCATCGTCCTTTGTTCCTAGTGAAGATCAGGGCTTTTATGTTAGCAGTATAAGCTTGCCCGAGGCAGCAAGTGCGAATCGTACCGCTGCTGTAGCGAATAAAATAGCCGGTGATATGCGTGCTCAGCCAGGTGTATCCGATGCCATTGTTATTCAAGGTTATGATATTTTGGCTGGTGCAGCTAAAGCCAATTCAGCGATTATTTTTACAAAACTTGCGGATTGGAATGAACGAAAAGCGCCTGGCTTAGGTGTTCAAGATCAGGTCATGAAAACGTTGGCTAATAGTGCTCGTGTTCCTGAGGCGAGGGTTACTTCTTTTAATGCTCCTTCATTGCCGGGTATTGGTACCGTAGGCGGTTTTACCATGATGATCCAAGATAAGGGCGGTAATACCATTGAGGAAATGGATCGAATATCCAAAGAATTTATGGCTGCTGCTCGCAAACGTCCGGAAATTGGTATGATTTATTCTACCTTTGGCATTGATACTCCAGGGTATCGTTTTGATATCGACCGGGAAAAAGCAGAGCAGTTAGGTATCCCGGTAAAAGACGTATTTACCGCCTTGCAGACATTTCTTGGCGGCGTACAGGTCAATGATTTTAACCGCTTTGGCCGATCCTATAAAGTTATTATGCAGGCGGAACAGAAATTCCGTAATGATGTAGATGGTACTCGTTTCTTCTTCGTGCGTAGCTCTTCCGGTGTTATGGTGCCGCTTAATACCTTATTAAAACCAAAAGTGATTACTGCTCCTCCTTCTATTAAACGATTTAATGGCTATAGAGCCATTCAGGTGGGGGGGAATCCAGCAGCTGGTTATAGTTCAGGGCAAGTCTTAACAGCATTGGAAGAAGTGGCAGCCCAGACATTGCCTAAGGATTTTGGTTATGAATGGACCGATCAGAGCCGTGAAGAAAAAGTATCAGCTGGTCGTGCTCCTTATGTCTTTGGTTTTGCACTGCTGTTTGTATTCTTATGTTTGGCAGCTCTTTACGAAAGTTTTGGTATTCCTTTTGCAGTTCTGCTTTCAGTCCCTACAGGTATCTTTGGAGCATTGTTCTTCCAATATGTTCGTAATTTGCAAAATGATGTGTACATGCAAATTGGGATGGTTATGCTCATTGGTTTGGCGGCTAAGAATGCAATTCTAATTGTAGAATATGCGAAAGTTAGGGTTGATAAGGGAATGGATCCTGTTGCAGCCGCTATTGAGGCAGCTAAATTACGGTTACGTCCTATCATAATGACGTCATTAGCTTTCATTATTGGATGTTTGCCTCTTGTAGTTGCTACAGGTGCAGGTGCTGGTGCAAGAAATTCTATGGGAACGGCAGTTGTTGGCGGCATGCTGGCAGCAACCATCCTGGGAATATTCTTAATCCCTGTACTTTTTGTCTTGATTGAACAGGGCGTGGGTTCCATTAAAAAATTCAAGAAGCATAAAAAAGAGATTGATGTTTCTTAATGTAGATGATTTCCAGTCATCGGATAAACCCGCTTTTTATAAGCGGGTTTATTTCCTTAGTTGGCAG
>JBEQCC010000399.1:0-2416 GCA_041639455.1 Pelosinus sp.
GATATTATGTACGAAATTTTCAGAAAAAGGTAAAAAGCCATTTGAATACAGGGAAAATACCGATTGTGAGGATATGAAAATTAATTTTTTGTGTGGCACGGGACTTGCGTATTATATAAGCAGAAGAGGGGTTTTGTAATGGATGTAAAGGATAAGATGCTAAGTATTATAAAAACGGAAAATGGGAAGGAACCATTTACAGATGCAAAATTAGGAAAAATGCTATCTACCACAAGGGAGCAAATTACTATTTTGCGCAAAGAATTAGGGATTGGCAATTCAAGAGAACGGCGTCGACCTCATTTGAAAAAAGCGATGGAAAGAATCATAGCGGAAAATGGAAAGTTAAACATTGCTGAACTTACAAAGAGGCTAATGGAGTCTGGTTTTGATATATCCAGACATGTAGTAGAAGAATTCTTTAGTGAAGTAAATAGCGGTGAGTTACAAGTACAAGAGCAGATCCACGTATTGCAAGATCCTTTTTCAAATTTGGTGGGTCATGATGGCAGCTTGGAGCAAAGCATTACACAATCAAAATCGGCAATATTATACCCTCCCTTTGGGCTGTCTACACTGATTATTGGGGAAAGCGGCGTTGGTAAAACACAATTTGCTGAATGTATGTACCATTTTGCAAAGCAGCAGCAAATCATAGGCGATAATGTACCTTTTATCGTTTTTAACTGTGCTGATTACAGCGATAATCCTCAGCTTTTATTGTCGCTATTATATGGCTACAAAAAAGGTGCTTTTACTGGTGCTGATAATGATACGGAGGGGCTGGTGGAGCATGCCAATAACGGTATTTTATTTTTAGATGAAATCCATAGGCTGCCGCCGAAAGGTCAAGAAATTCTTTTCTCAATATTAGATCGAGGGCAATTCAGAAGATTAGGTGAAACCAGAGACGAAAGAAAAGTAAAAATCATGTTTATTGGCGCTACTACAGAAAATCTGGAATCAAGCTTACTGTTAAGTTTCAGAAGACGTATACCCATGATCATTACCATTCCGTCCCTGCATGAACGCGTCTTTGTTGAAAAAGTTGAGATTATCTATGAGTTTCTCCAACAGGAATGCAATCGGATTAATGTGAAAATCTTTGTGCAGTCGAAAGTAATCGAAATTTTAACATTAAAGCGATTTAGTGGTAACATCGGTCAATTAAAAAGTACAATACAAGTAGTCTGCGCTAGAGCCTTTATGAAAAATATAGGAAAGGATCAAGATATTATCAGCATCGGGTATGAGGATATATTGGAAACCAACAGCATTCAGCATGATTTTATTTTAGAAGATATCAATATTTTAGAGATCAGAAATTATATACAGGATATGTTGTTTATCCCCTTTGTCAAGAATCATGTGAATATAATGAAACGAAATCAAGATGGCGAAAGCCTGCTGCCAGAAGATTTCTATCGACAGATTGAGAAGAAGTATTATGAATTAACTAAACTGCATATCGATTTTTCGGAAGTAGAGGAAATATTATGGACTTTTATTATCAATAAATTTAGCAATCTTGAACCCAAATCTACGAGCAATCACAAATACTATTCCTTAAATGAATTAGTAAATATAGTGGACAAAGATATTATTGACTTGGTGAAAAAAGTTAGGCTGCTATTACTAAAGGAGCATATGCATAATGACATTAATGAAAATATCTTTATTTACTTAGCCATTCATCTGAATGAAACCATCAAAAGAGTCCGATTGAAACAGCAAATTATAAATATCAATTTAGCAAAGATAAAAAAAGATTTTATTAAAGAATATGAAATTGCCATTCAAGTTGCTGCCTGGCTGCAGGAATTGAAGAAGGTAGAAATACCAGAAGATGAAATTGGCTTTATTGCCATGTATGTGAAGGCGGCTCTTCAAAATAAGCTGGCTCAAAATAGGGTAGGTGTTATTGTAGTATCACATGGACGAATTGCTACGGAAATTATCAACGTAGTGAGAGCATTGCTGAATGTGAATTTTCCCATTGCTATTGATATGCCACTAGATGAAAGCCCGTCCGTAATCTATGAAAAAATTATTGGGATTTCAAGAATTGTGGATGAGGGAAGAGGAATCTTATTTTTAGTGGACATGGGTTCCCTTGTGGAGATCGGTAAGATGGTTACTGATAAGCTGGCGATACCGACTAAGACTCTTGACCGGGTAGATTTGCTTACGGTAATAGAAGCGGTGCGCAAGGCATCCATCCCTGAAAATAATTTGACACAAATTTATTCTAGCTTGGTGAAGACACGCTATAACTATCCTTTATTGAGCATAGAAGAAACCAGCAAACCAATGGCATTAATTGCCTTGTGTCTTACTGGTGAAGGGACAGCTCAGCACATTAGACAGGCGATTGAAAAAAAATATGCCAATGTTACCGTGGTGCAAATGGGCATTA
>JBEQCC010000399.1:2426-3730 GCA_041639455.1 Pelosinus sp.
GGGCATTATGGATGAGCATTTAAAAGATAAAATAAAAGAGCTTCAAGAGAAATATAAAGTATTGGCAATTATCGGAACCATTAATCCGGAGATTGAAGGAATCAACTTTGTCGTATATGAACCTCGCTTGCTCGATAGTAGTATACGAGAGTTTGAGGTATTTTTAAATGAAGCAAATGCATGGGTGGATTTTCCAAAAGAAGATTTACTTGTTTTTGAATCTGCTATGTGTTCCCAAAAAGAGTTAATCGAAGTGATGTGTTTACTGCTGATTAATAAAGGCTATGTAAAAAAAGAATTTTTGGAATCTGTCGTGCAGCGTGAAGAGATGTCACCTACTTTTTTGAAGGGGGGAATTGCTGTTCCTCATGGTGACTCCCATATTGTTATGAAATCGGCGATTGTGGTTGCTAAATTAAAAGAGCCTATTCAGTGGGGCAGAGGTTATGTAAATGTTGTATGCTTACCTGCATTTAAAATTAATGATAAAAAAATTGTAAAGAGTCTTTTAAAGCCTTTTTTGAATCTGGATTTTATAGAGAACTGGAAAGAGATAAGGGATATGAATCAATTTAAAGAAATACTTTATGAAAAAATGAAAGAATAAGAGGAAAAGTGAGATAAGCTTTCTGATTTTTGTAAACATATAGATATTTAATTTAAGGAGTGGTTATACATTATGCTGGATTTGGATTTAGTTGTATTACATATGGAAGCAGAAACTTCAAATGAAATTATTAAAAACTTAGGAGCCTTGATGCTATCGAAAGGCTATGTGAAAGATAGCTATATTGAAGCGGTACTGGAAAGGGAAAGAAATCTTCCTACAGGGCTTCCTATTGGTGATTTTTGCGTAGCGATACCTCATACGGATTCCGGTCATGTGAATCAATCGAACATTGCCGTAACAACACTGAAAAAGCCATCTGTATTTCATTCGATGGTAAATCCAGAAGAAAAATTAAATGTAGAAGTCGTATTTTTATTAGCTGTGAAAGACCCTAACTTACAAATTCAATTACTAAAGAATCTAATGTCTGTCTTTCAGAATAAAGAGCTGCTGATCAAAATTCGGGATGCCAGTTCCAAAGAAGAGATTTCAGAGTTATTAAGTTGCCTTGACCAGTAAGCCAAGGCAATGTAATAAAGTAAGAGTTAGAAGGGAGCAATGAAATGA
Source organism: Pelosinus sp. (assembly GCA_041639455.1). Taxonomy (GTDB): domain Bacteria; phylum Bacillota; class Negativicutes; order DSM-13327; family DSM-13327; genus Pelosinus. The sequence goes on from JBEQCC010000399.1 coordinate 3,604, forward strand.
GAACGTTTAATGTACTATCAGTGTGCGGTTCTGGTACAGTTACTTCATCGATGATCGCCGAGAAACTAAAGGAAGCAATGGAGGAGCAAGGGATCAAAATTACGGCGACAGAGGCAAAGCCAACAGA
>JBEQCC010000400.1:0-3729 GCA_041639455.1 Pelosinus sp.
CAAGCAGGCTACTAAAAGGTTCACAACCACTTAATAATTTCAATACATCTAATGTGTTAGTTACTCGCTGAACTTCGGGGTGTGATTGAGGGCATGCCTGAATTTCAATACATCTAATGTGTTAGTTACTCTGTCTAAGTTTGATTTAATCCTGCAAGGCAGTAATTATTTCAATACATCTAATGTGTTAGTTACTCTACTTAGTTGTAGTTTCTTACCGTCAAAATAATTTACATTTCAATACATCTAATGTGTTAGTTACTCTTTATATGATCACGACTGAAACGAAACAGAAATTAGTATTTCAATACATCTAATGTGTTAGTTACTCGGAAAAGTACGACGATTCATGCAGCACTCAACCCCAATTTCAATACATCTAATGTGTTAGTTACTCTTGATCGTACCTTCAACAATTTGCGTAACATCTGGAATTTCAATACATCTAATGTGTTAGTTACTCGGATATAGTATTTACTCCTTTTGCTGGTATAGCTAGATTTCAATACATCTAATGTGTTAGTTACTCTGATATGAAATCAACAGGTATTGTTCGGAGAATAGAATTTCAATACATCTAATGTGTTAGTTACTCGTCACTAAGATGTATTAGGATAATTTCTTTTAACTGATTTCAATACATCTAATGTGTTAGTTACTCTCTTGACGATCTTCTAAGTTAGGAGGGGGACAAAAATTTCAATACATCTAATGTGTTAGTTACTCCAAGGTAAATGCTACATTTCTCACAACTATATTTACCTATGAAGTAGGAATTTACAAGGGTTTACTCAATATTTTTCCAAGCTAAGCAGATTGGATTTATCAATTATCATAAATGTCTCATGACCTCCTTATTTACATGACTTTCGCCATCCTTAGCCGCAAGACCTGCTTGGAAAAATTAAATCTAGGTATGGAATAAAGGACAGATTGACGCCATTGAAAAACATTAGCTAGTTTGTAAGAACAGGTTCCTCATACCTACTAAAGATGCCCTTAAACTATTCTTATAGGAACCCAAATCTCATAGTAATCCATCTTTGTGAACATTTGTCAACTATCGGCCTGAAGCCTGGTTCCCCTGGTCTTGCATAGCTTTCGCGATCATTTTCTCGCCTCACTCTTTTGCTTTCGTAATTTTAATTTATAATTTTTTTCATTTTGGCTATTGACATTTAATGAAATAGATAAGATAATATGAATCAAGAGATAATAATTATCGTTTAGTTGATTCATCAGCCAAGCATTAATTATTAGTTAAAATTTATATTTGGAGGTAATTTATTATGTCATTAATTGGAACCGAAGTAAAACCGTTTAAAGCCCAGGCTTATCACAATGGAAAGTTTGTTGAAGTTACAGAAGAGGCTTTCAAAGGCAAATGGAGTGTAGTCTTATTCTATCCGGCAGATTTTACGTTTGTGTGCCCCACAGAGCTTGAGGATTTACAAAATCAATATGCTACGCTAAAAGAACTGGGTGTGGAAGTATATTCTGTTTCCACGGACACTCATTTTACCCATAAAGCCTGGCATGACAGTTCGGAAACCATCAAAAAAATCACCTACGTAATGATCGGTGATCCTTCCCATACGTTGTCAAGAAACTTCGAAGTGCTGATTGAAGAGAACGGTCTTGCTGATCGCGGGACATTCATCATCGATCCTGATGGCATCGTGCAGGCGGTTGAAATCAATGCAGGCGGCATCGGTCGTGACGCAAGCATATTGGTTAATAAAATTAAAGCCGCACAACATATTCGGAAAAATCCCAACGAGGTTTGCCCGGCCAGATGGCAGGAAGGTTCTGCCACACTGAAACCAAGCCTGGATCTTGTAGGAAAGATTTAAGAGGTGGGTTCAATGTTACTAGATCAGGATATAAAAGAACAATTATCTCAATATCTTCAGCTGATGGAAGGCGATGTGCTGATTAAAGTCAGTACAGGCAGCGATACTATATCTAGTGACATGATTGCTCTGGTAGATGAAATCGCCTCGATGTCTCCCATGATTACAATCGAGAAAACAAAGCTGCCAAGAACACCAAGCTTTAGTATCCATCGCGCAGGAGAAGATAGTGGAATAACCTTCGCCGGCATTCCTTTAGGACATGAGTTTAACTCTTTGGTATTGGCTTTGCTGCAGGTCAGTGGCAGAGCGCCTAAGGTTGAGCAAACAATCATCGATCAGATTAAAGGGATTAAGGGTACGTATCATTTTGAAACCTATATCAACTTGAGCTGCCATAATTGTCCAGAGGTAGTCCAGGCTCTGAATCTTATGAGTGTCCTTCATCCGAACATTACGCATACTATGGTTGATGGTGCTGCTTTTCAAGAAGAAGTACAGACCAAAGAAATTATGACGGTGCCTTCAGTTTATCTGAATGGTGAATTTTTTAGCAGTGGTCGTATGGATGTCGAGGAAATACTTGCCAAACTTAGTGATGGTTCTGCTGTTTCCGAATTGGAAGAAAAAGAGCCTTTCGATATTCTTGTTGTGGGAGGCGGTCCGGCCGGAGCCAGCGCGGCTATTTATGCGGCAAGAAAAGGACTTCGTACCGGGATTGCTGCCGAACGGTTTGGCGGTCAGGTTAAGGATACTCTTGGAATTGAAAACTTTATCACGGTAAGATATACCGAAGGTCCTAAACTGGCGGCAAATCTTGAGGAGCATGTGAAAGAATACCCGATTGATGTGATGAAGCTGCAGCGCGGCAGACGTTTGGAGAAGAAAGAGCTGATCGAAGTTGAATTGGAAAGTGGTGCTGTCTTAAAGAGCAAAGCAGTCATTCTTTCTACGGGAGCCCGCTGGCGCAATATTGGCGTGCCGGGAGAAGCCGAATTTAAGAATAAAGGTGTGGCTTACTGTCCCCATTGCGATGGTCCTATTTTTAAAGGAAAGCCGGTGGCCGTTATTGGCGGAGGCAACTCTGGCATTGAGGCGGCAATTGATCTGGCCGGTATTGTGGAGCATGTGACTGTACTGGAATTTTTACCGGAACTGAAAGCGGATATTGTGTTGCAGCAACGACTTTACAGTTTGCCGAATGTGACGGTTTTGAAAAATGTTCAAACAAAAGAAATTACTGGTACGGATAAGGTCAACGGTCTTTCTTACATTGATCGCAGCACAGGAGACATACATCATCTGGAACTCCAGGGGGTATTCATCCTGATCGGTCTCATTCCGAATACCGACTGGCTGGATGGCACGGTAGAACGCAACCAATGTGGTGAGATCATTGTAGACAATCGCGGTGCTACCAATGTGCCGGGAGTGTTTGCTGCAGGAGACTGCACAACGGCTCCTTATAAGCAGATTATTATTGCTATGGGGTCCGGAGCGAATGCTGCACTGGGCGCATTTGACTACTTAATACGAAATTGATTTTGAAGACGCAAAGCTCAAAAAGCCTTTGCGTCTTTTTTCTTTTCGCATAGTTTGTCCCTTGGACGTATATTTCACATTTAATCGCCCCTGCCCTGGCAGCCTAATATGGATATAAAGCTGACAGCATTAACCCATTTTCAGGAAGAAAAGACCAAGGGCGATGTCAATATCAATTATAAGAGGCATCCGCCTGGTCATGTCTTATATGTTTTTCCGAAAAGCTATTTACCAGTGAACCTTACTATGATGCCTTTACCAGAGATCAGCCCCAAGTTGGTTATACAAACAAAATGTACCTATATGCCGAAAAGTAAAGTCATCAAAGACAATA
>JBEQCC010000401.1:0-3726 GCA_041639455.1 Pelosinus sp.
TCTCTTCAATAAGAGCTCTTAAATTTTCAGCAATTTTTTTTGCAATATCAGCATAATCAACCGACTCTATGGAGTGAGTTCCAAAATCTTCGAATGCAATGTTTTCTTCTGTTAATAATTTTTTAATCTCTTCCTTCAGCAAAAAACCACCATGATCACTACCAATTGCTACCAACATGTATAAACCTCCAGATTTTTTTTGCATGCAGAGTATCGGTTCCTTCAAAACACTCTCTTCGTCATTTTTTCTATACTCAACTCATTTTTCCTGCAAGTTCCAATATTCTTCCCCAAGACTTTTCCAGAATCTTTTCGATTTCAATGGCACAGGCCTCATAAATAGCGATATCTCCGCCGTAAGGATCAGAAATATCTTTCTTTTCACCAGCAAACTCAGCCAATGTAAATACCTTATTCGATGCCTCAGGCATGATAGAAAGCACGGCTTCTTTATGACTGGTGGTCATGGTCAGCAACAAATCTGCCCTTACAACATCTTCACTTGACAGACAACGGGAGCGATGACCTAAGATATCAATTCCCCGCTGTTTCATGACACATTGTGCTCCTTTTGATGCCCGTCCCTCACCCCATGCTGCGATACCAGCAGACGCCACAGCAATCTGTTCCTCAACATTGTATTTTCTTATTTTGTCTTTCAGCAATACCTCTGCCATAGGGCTCCGACAAGTATTACCCGTACAAATAATTAATATCTGCAGCATTTTAATCTTCCACTGCCTTTCTGCTATATTATGGCACTACCTAACCAACTATTTTATTATCAATTCAGCAGCGTCCATAGAATGTGCATCCCTAATAAAGCAAGTACAATTCCTCCGATACACTCTGCCTTACCGCCTATATAACGTCCTACTTTACGCCCTAAACTCAGCCCAAACAAGGCAATTAAAAAGATAACGCTTCCCAAAATAAAACTTAACCTGACCAAATCAACATCCATCATACCCATGCTAAATCCTGCGGCTAAAGCATCAATGCTTACGCTAGTTGCCAGGACTAGCAAGGAGATGCCTTGCAGGGGATGAGCTTTACTCTGATTTGGTTCAGAAGCAAACAGGTTTTCTCTAATCATATATATGCCCAAACCAATTAAAACCAATGCTCCTAAAATACTGGCCCAATTTTCCATAACCAGCAGCGGATATTCACTATGGTAGCTGCCGAATCGCTCTACCACTGATCCCAGAAAATTACCAATATAATAACCTGTCAATATGAGAACTATATGAAATAAAGCAAAGACAACTGCTGCACGAAAGATAATTTTGCGTCTCATAGGATTCATGCCAATAGGAACAGCCACAGAAAATAAATCTGTACCCAGGGCTGCACTCAACATCAATAATTCTAAACTCGTCACCAACCCCCACCTCCATTTTTATAATATATATGTGGGGGTTATAGTGGATATGTTATCCTTTGATGATTCGATAACCGCTAGCCTTTCGCAGACGATTCATGACTGCCAATCCTAAGCCCTCTTCGGAAATACCCTCTGCAAAAATCACATCCACGGAATGATCATCATAATTGCGTAGAGCCAGATACAAATTTGCAGCTATCTCTTCTACATTCTCCCGTATGCCATATACAAAAGGTATGGTGCCTGCAGGCAATTTATCAGCCGTCTGGGCAGAAATTAGGGCGCCGACTCTTTTTCCCTCTGCCAATGCCGCCGAAACTTCCTTTAAAAGCAGTTCTAGCACTTTAGGATATTCGCCTTCCACTAACACCATTGGTGCATTAGGAGCGTAATGAGTATATTTCATCCCCGGTGAGCGAGGGGCAAGTTCAAAACTCCCGCTAAGAATCGGGTCCATCTCCACTTCCCCTAATGTCTCCATCAGCATTTCCAATGTAATCCCTCCCGGTCTTAACAAAGTAGGCACTGGCGTTGTGCAATCAATAACCGTCGACTCCACTCCAATCTGACAATTGCCAGCATCCACTACAGCGTCAATTTTGTCCTCCAGATCAACTAATACAGCTTGAGCATTAGTTGGGCTCGGCCTTCCTGAAATATTTGCACTGGGTGCGGCAATCGGCGTACCCGCCAAAGCGATTAGCTCACGAGCAACAGCAGAATCAGGCAGACGAATCCCTACAGTCTCTAATCCTCCAGTCACAATATCCGGCACAATTGCAGCTCTTCGAAATACAATGGTAAGAGGCCCTGGCCAATACGCATTCATCAAAACCTTCGCATTATTAGGAATATGAGCAACAAGCTGTTTTAGTTCTTCTATATGAGAAATATGTAAAATTAAAGGATTATCTGGAGGTCTTCCCTTTGCTACATAAATATTGGCCACCGCCTTTTCATCCAGACCATTTGCACCTAACCCATAAACGGTTTCTGTCGGAAAAGCCACCAACTTGCCTTGTTTTAAGAGTTCCGCCGCCTGACCTAACACTCCTTGATCCGGATGATCTTTATCTACTACAAAATATTCAGTATGCATAATACCCCCTACCTTTATGAAATAAAACATTTACTATTTAAAAGGGAAAAGCACTGAAACGTACTTTTTCTTCGCGTCCTTCGTGTTTTATCGTTTTTTTACTTACTAACGCTACACATGTTATATCCCTTGCAGCACCACAACACGCTCGATTCCGCCGTAGTCTTTTATGATGTCAATGACCTCATAACAGCCTGTTTTTTCTGCCATGTCAGCAACTAGACGGGCTTGACCAATACCAACCTCCATAGCAATGAAGCCATTGTCCATCAGGTAGTTCCTGCCTTCTTGCACAATGCGGCGATAAAAATCCAAACCATCTTCACCGCCTGCTAAGGCCAAACTAGGTTCTTGCTGCACCTCAGGAGTAAGTCCCGGAATATCTCCTTGGGGGATATAAGGTGGATTTGATACAATCGCTGTAAATTTTTGACCTTTAACCGGAATAAATAGATTCCCCTGATAAAAAGTCAGCCGCTGCCCGATTTGATGCTTGGCAGCATTTCTTTTCGCCACAGTCAAAGCCTCGAGAGAGATATCTACAGTTGTTCCTCTCGCTGCCGGCAAGTTTTTCAGCATGCTGATACAAATAGCACCGCTGCCTGTGCCAAGATCTAAAATATAAGGTTCTTCTACTAGGGAAAGACGGCTTATCGCAGCCTCCACTAGAATTTCCGTATCAGGCCTCGGAATCAATACTGCAGGCGTAACTTCAAAGTCCAATCCCATGAATTCCTTACTTCCAATGATATAGGCGACGGGCAAACGTGCAGCCCTTTGCTTCACAGCTACGCGAAATGCAGCCAGTTCTTTATCCTCTAAAGGCTGGTCAAAATGCACATACAAATACAATCTTTCTTTCTCTAGGATATGGGAAAGCAGTACTTCCGCATCAAGACGCGGATTTTCCACACCTTTATCCAAAAAGTACTGCCGAGTCCAATTTAAAATTGCCTGTACTGTCCAAACTTCTTTCTTATTTGCCATGTTATTCACCTTGCTGCATGCGCTGACTTTGATCTGTGGCTATCAAAGCATTAATGATTTCATCAATATCACCATTTAAGACAAAATCCAGTTTGTGCAATGTTAATCCAATACGATGATCCGTTACCCTGCCTTGGGGGAAATTATAGGTACGGATGCGTTCACTGCGGTCTCCTGTTCCCACTTGGCTTTTTCGCGTTTCAGCCAGTTCAGCCCGATGTTCTTCTTCTGCTTTTTCTAATACCTTAGCGCG
>JBEQCC010000402.1:0-3709 GCA_041639455.1 Pelosinus sp.
AATATTCCAGCATCCAGCTAATATAATCCTTGTTATTTTCTTCGCTGAGCTGATTGCTGAGGATGATGTATTCTTCTTCCTGTTCTTTCACAGAAATATGATCATAGTCGGCAGCCAGTCCCCTATTCGTATAATCAATCGTTTCGTTTAAAATGTGCCTGATTTGATTTAATTTCTCGATTTCCTTTTCAACCTCTGAAATTTTTTGCCGGGACAGTTCCAGCATGACCTCTGGGGTGCGCATATCAAGATAGGTCTTAATGTCCCTCAGTGGTACATTTAATTTTTTTAACGTTGCAATGATAGCGAATACATCAAATTGTTGGTATGAATAATACCGGTATCCGTTTTCATCGGTAAAAGCCGGGAAAAAGAGCCCAATATCATGATAATGAAAAAGCGTTCTTTTATTTACTTTGCAAATCTTCGCAAATTCTCCTGTTGTAAAATAATTTTTAGGATTTTCCTGTAACATATCTAATCTCCTCTTGACCGTCGGGTTACGGTATACCTTATTGTAGAATATATGACAGGCTAAGGCAAGAAAAGGAGATAGGTATGTTCAAACTTTTTAAATTTTTAAGACCATATAAAATTTCAATCGCCACGATGCTTCTATTTACCTTTATAGAAACATTGGGTACATTGTATATTCCAACCCTTACAGCTGATATTGTAAATAACGGTGTGGCTCAGGGAAATATACCGTATATTATCAGAACCGGGTTGTTTATGTTATTGGTTGCAATATTTACAGCAGGCACGGCAGTATTAAACGCCTGGCTGTCAGCCAATATTTCCTCTGGGTTTGCACGAGACATTCGGAAAGCATTATTTATGAAGGCACAGAAGTTTTCAATAAACGACTTTTATAAAATCAGCACAGCTTCAATGATTACCCGAACCACGGGTGATGTGACCTTAATCGGACAGACAGCCGTTATGCTGATGCAAATGCTGCTGCCGGCGCCGGTGATGGCGGTTGTCGGATTATTTCTGGCTTTTTCAAAGGATAAGACCATCGCCTTGATCATCGTAGCAACTATGCTTATTTTCTTGCTGATTGCTGCATTGCTGGGAAAGAAAATCATCCCCCTGTTTAAGCTGATTCAGACCAAAATAGATAACATCACCCGTATCCTGAGAGAAACAATTATTGGTGTCCGTGTCATTCGTGCCTTTAATCGTGAGAAACACGAAAAAAGTAAGATTGACACCGCAGTTACCGATTATGCCGCCAATTCCATCCGCATCAATAAGATGATTGCAACCTTGCTCCCTGTGATCATGCTGGTGATTAACATGGGAATCATCAGCATTTTGTGGCTGGGCGGAAGAAGAGTGGCGGACGGGCAGATGCAGATTGGCGATATTATGGCTTTAATTGAATACTGCTCCTTAATTCTGTTTTTCCTCATTATGGGGACGATGATGTTTATGTACATTCCGCGGGCCCAGGCATGCGCCGAACGAATCAATGAGGTTTTGAGCATGACGCCTGAAATTACAGATAAAAGCTCTAATTCGTATCCCAGAGGCGGCTATGCCCATATTGAATTTCGCAATGTAAGCTTTCGGTATTCCAATGAGGCGGAACCAATTTTGAGCAATCTAAGCTTTGAATCAAAATCCGGTGAGGTAACTGCAATTATTGGTGGAACCGGTTCAGGAAAATCCACTATCGCAAACCTGATTCCACGTTTCTTTGAGATCGAAAGTGGCAGTATTCTAATTAACGGAACGGATATACGCAATTTTTCCCAAAAAGAACTTCGGGATAAAATTGGCTTTGTTCCACAAAAAGCATTTCTTTTCAGCGGAACCATTGCAGACAACATCCGGGATGGAAAGGCTAACGCGACACAGGCAGAAATTGAACATGCCGCACAAATCGCGCAGGCGGATGGCTTTATCCGTGAATTGAAGGATGGATATCGGGCCTATGTTGCACAAGGCGGAAACAATCTGTCCGGGGGACAGAAGCAACGTCTGACGATTGCCCGTGCCTTGATTCGCAAGCCTGAAATCTATATTTTTGATGACAGCTTTTCTGCGTTGGACCTTAAGACGGATGCCATGCTGCGCAGAGCATTGAAAAAGGAAACTGGACGCGCTACTGTTATTATGGTAGCACAGCGCATCAGTACCATTATGGATGCTGACCGCATTCTTGTGCTCGAGGATGGAATCATCGCAGGAATCGGCCGGCATCAAGAATTGATGAAGAATTCTCAAGTCTACCGCCAGATTGCCGCTTCGCAACTCAGCGACGCGGAATTGGCTTTATCATAGCGGAGGATACTATGGAAAATCATACCAACGAACTCATAGAATCAACAGAAAACATTTTTGATGATACTATTGAAAGAGCCAAAAATGTAAAGGCAACAACGATTCGCTTAATTAAGCTGCTTGCAAGGCAGAGAGGAAAGCTCTTGCTGATCTTGCTTTCCGTATTGATCAGCGCCGCTCTGTCGATTGCAGCTCCTTTGATAATGGGGAAGGCTGTGGACCAGCTATACGAAGGAATCAAGTCAGCTGCTGCAGAAACATCATTTCAGGTCAGTATTAATACAATGGGCGCTACCATCGGCGCTCTGCTGCTTATTTATCTAGCCACTTCGCTATTTAATTATTTTGAGGAATATATAATGGCCAGCGTGTCACAGCAGCTAACACTCAGTATGCGCAAGGAATTAAGCGGTAAACTCAACCGCTTGCCGCTGAAGTATTTCGATTCTCACTCGAAAGGAGATCTGTTAAGCCGTGTCACAAATGATATTGAGCGAATTGCAGACAGCTTGCAGGAAGGACTTATCAAATTTATTACCTCAGTCGTTACTATTTTTGCCTCCATTATCATTATGACGTTTATCAACCCGCTCCTTACCATCATTGTCATTATAACACTGGGACTCTCCCTATTTGTAACTACAAGGTTCTCACATAAAATAGAGAAATATTTTGCTGATAACCAAAAAAACCTTGGTGAACTCAATGGCAAAATTGAGGAAATATATACAGGCCAGCTTATCATTAAAGCCTTCAGCAAAGAGTCGGATATACTAAAATCCTTTCAGGTAGTCAATGAAAAGCTGTATGATGCCAACAGAAAAGCACAATTTTCCATCTATGCCATTGATCCCCTGATCCGCTTCTTAGGCCGAATCGGCTATGTAATCATTGCAGTAGTCAGCGGCATCTTTGCCGTACAGGGAACAATGTCGCTGGGCAATATACTGGCCTTTCTACGGTATGTGGGCAACTGCTCCGAGCCGATGACAGAAATTTCCTATATCCTGAATATGCTGCAATCCGCCGTGGCATCGGCAGAGCGTATATTTGAGGTTTTGGATGAGGAAGAAGAAAGACTGGAGCAAGTTCTTGACGAGCCGTTGAAAAGCCCGAAGGGTGAAGTCACCTTTAAACATGTACAATTTGGCTACAGGGATGATGTCATTTTGATGAACGACATCAATCTCCGGCTGAATGCCGGCGATACCATTGCCATTGTAGGTCCTACGGGAGCCGGAAAAACCACGTTGGTCAATCTGCTTATGCGCTTTTACGAGCTTCAGGGCGGAACGATAGCCATTGATGGCGTTGATATCAAAAAGATGAGCCGCAGCTCTCTACGAAGGATGTTCGGAATGGTTCTGCAGGATACCTGGCTATTCCATGGCAGCATACGGGACAATATTGCCTACGG
>JBEQCC010000403.1:0-3696 GCA_041639455.1 Pelosinus sp.
TGAATCATCAATGGGGCACATAATTTCATGAAGTTTTTCACCTGGGCGAATGCCAATCTCTTTCATAGGCAGCTCTGGTCCAACAGCCTTAGCTAAATCCGAAATACGACTGGAAGGAATTTTAGGCACAAAAATTTCTCCACCATACATCCGCCTAAAGGATTGTAGGACAAATTCAACTCCCTGTGGTAATGTGATCCAAAACCTTGTCATACGAAGATCGGTAACAGGCAACTCCCTCACGCCATCTGCTATTAGCTTTTTAAAGAAAGGTACGACCGAGCCACGGGAACCAAGGACATTGCCATATCGAACAACCGCGAAACGGGTTTCATGCCCCCCGGCGATATTATTGCCTGCTACAAATAGTTTATCTGACACCAGCTTGGTTGCACCATAAAGATTAATAGGATTTGCTGCTTTATCTGTTGATAAGGCAATTACTTTTTGTACTCCATTATCAATAGCTGCTTTGATTACATTTTCGGCACCATTAATATTGGTCTTGATACATTCCATGGGATTGTATTCTGCGGCCGGAACTTGTTTTAGGGCAGCGGCATGAATGACATAATTTACACCCCGCATCGCCTGTTTCAATCGCTCAGCATCTCGTACATCACCTAAAAAATATCTCATGCATGGTTCATTAAATTCCTGTTGCATTTCATATTGTTTTAATTCATCACGAGAAAAAACGATCAATCTCTTTGGTCTGTACCTTTCCAATATGGTCTTAATACAACACCTGCCAAAAGAACCTGTACCACCAGTAATTAGTATTGATTTGTTATCGAACATGGATATTCACCTCAATTATACCTCTCCTCAGCACACTTTATGGCCTGCTCAATCAGGCCTTTTACACGCTTCACTTCTTCATAGATTTTTTTATAGTAAATGTCATAATCAGCAATCGCTTTTTTAACATCGTTATCTTCAGCATATAACGCCTTATTTCGACTATAAGTGATATGATGGATTGTGTGATGAGCTAGAATCTCAACTGCCGGACGTATATATGGATCCTCTTCGAAATGCTTAAAGGTTGTATTGATATTGCGGGCAATCTTTTGCATTTTATTAGAGTCCTTCTTTTCGCAAGCCTGTTGCAGTTGTTTTAATCGCTTAACAACGGACGTAACTGCCTCAAGAATACGGTCAGCATCTGCTAAACGACGGTAGAGGATGGCAATAGCTTCTTTCTCAGGTAGCTTGCAGTACTCTTGCTGCGCCTGCAAGACTACAGACCGCACATCAACAGTTTCTTGGCAATACTCATTCAGTACCTCCTGCAAGATCATGATCTGCGTGCCTGCAATTAAGGCACCTCCCTCAGTAGCATTAATGTACGTACGATCATTCTTAACTTGTATCCACTCTTCAAAAAACAAACGATAGTAATCAAATAAGCGGTTAGTTAATACCTCTCCACCATCATTGGCTTTGACATAAAAGCATTCGTCATTTTCTCCTGTCGTAGAAATAATGTTATCATAATTAGTCCCAGCCGCATGGGTATGACCGTCGCGCGCAAAAGCCAAATCTTGACCGACAAAAATAATTGGATTGGCTCCCATTTTATGGGCTGCCGTCATTGCGCTATTTGCAACTGTACCCCCTGTATCCAGACCACCTTTATCTTCTACAGCACGATCAGACCAGTTTAAAATAAACGACTGAATCGCTGCGACAAAAATAGGTCCTTGAAATGTCTGCAAAATTGTCGGATAAGTTTGGATATCTGTCAACAAAGCAGTATCTTGATTATTGAATTCTTTAAAATGCTCATAATTATATGCGCCTGCATCAATACTAACAATAAAATCAGGTACAATTCCTTGTTTTTGCAGGGCCTTTACTGCTGTTCCCACGGCGATAATAACCGCCCGCCCCTTGGCTTGTCGTAGTAGATCGATGTTATGATTAAGTGATGGTCCAGCACCTACAATAATAGCTGGAACACCAGTCATTTTATCAAATAATGAATTAACTCCCGGATGCGTACAATAGTCAACAAAATTTAAGATTGTGCTGGAAACTATACGATCACCAATGTTTACCCGTGTCCGAAATTCCATCACGATCCAATTCATGACCTGTTTTATACCTTCCAGATACTTCAAATAAAAATCATGATATATGGTCTGATGACCAGCCAATCCGGTCAATACGACATTCTGAAAACGAGTAGCGTTATAAAAAGCAGACAAATTATCTTTGAGATCGATCATGGAATTACCGACCTGAATGTAGACCCGATCAGAAGTGAGAATACTACGTAGATCACGTGTCCGCATTGCCTGTTGAAATATTGCCTGATCTGGTTCCATAACAAATAAAGGAATACGCTCATCCAAATTTTCCAAGAGGGCCTCTACCAGATAACCTAGACCCAATCCATATACAACAACCATCGTGCCATCTTTTACCTCAAGTGCACTGGCCACCCGTTGTGCTTCTTTGATTGGATCAACTGAACTATGAAAAAAAATAGTTTGACCAGTCCTCGCAGTCCCACGCATTGTAGGAAGACCGCTACGACTGGGCAATACTTCAACAGTACTATCGTTTGCAGCTTGTCTATCAGCGAGTACACTGCCAGGATAATGTTTCTGATAAGAAGTCCAATAAGAAGTCCAATTATTTTCTTCCCAGTGATTTAGCTCTATGTCCATAGAACTTTCTAATTTGTCCTCCATGATTATACCTCCCGTGCTGGTACACCAATTACCTTTGTATTTTCTGGCACATTTTTCACAACAACTGCTCCTGCACCCACTACACTGTTTTTGCCAATTTCAACTCCTTGAATAAGGACAGCACCAGTTCCAATATGTACACCATCCCCTATTTGAACACTTCCCGAAAGAGTTGCCCTAGGAGCTAGATGGACATGTGAACCGATAAAACAGTCATGGTCCACAGAAGTCCCCGTATTTATAATAGAATTTAATCCTATATGGCAACCCGGCTGAATGATTGCCCCTGCCATAATCTGAGCGCCTTCTGCCAATATGACCTCTGAAGCCACTACTGCGGAAGGATGCATAACTGTTATAAATGAATAACCTAAATTCTTAAAATAGTTGAAGATCCCCGTGCGAATTGTGGGCAATCCCACTGAACCCATTCCGTTAACCAAATAAATCTGCTCTGGTTTATATCGCAAAATCACTTCGTCTGTACCGATTACCGGGACTCCCAGAATTCGGGTATCAATTTTTTCTGGATTAGAATCAGTAGCACCAATGATTTCTGCAGAGGATGCTAGTAGTGTATCGATTACTACTTTGGCATGGCCTCCGGCACCGATTACAATAGCAGGGCGTATCATAGATCCACCCTTTCATCCTGTACATAATCCTTTGCGGCGATTTTTCCAAGACACTCCCAATAATACATTGGTGAAAGACCCGTTCCCGGACGTTTTACAGCCAAATTTTCCTCTGTAAACTTTTCGCCCTTTTTGATTACTTGATTAGCAACCAGACTTTTGCGAGCTATAGTCTTATTCTTAACCTCAGAAAGTACTGGGATTTTGTGGGAGTATCCCAAAGCCACTTCAATTTGACGTATTGCTTCAATCATTTTTTTCAATTCTTGTGGTTCCAATGACGCTTCATGATCTGGTCCAGGAAGGTTATTGTCTAGGGTAAAATGTTTTTCAATAATTATTGCGCCACGAGCCACTGC
>JBEQCC010000404.1:0-3685 GCA_041639455.1 Pelosinus sp.
AATGTTTACTGCGTCTTTTTCTCATCAATTTTAAGAATAAAGTTTTTAATTTCTGCATCAGTTTTAGCAAAAGAAGTTTAAGTTCAGAATTTTTACAACAAATTTTGAAAAAAATCTTCAATTTTGAATTTTAGTGTAATTTTGCAGCATTTTTGCATCAATTTTCTCATTTTCATGATATTAAGCCATGAAATACTTAAAAATGGTGCATCTCACCCGCTTTCAAAACTGTTACATACACGAATTATCAGGTGGTATGAGGCAGAGGGTGGCTTTGGCTAGAGCGCTGACCCTTGATTCAGAGATTCTACTGATGGATGAACCCTTTGCTGCACTGGATAGTCAGACGAAGAATCTGCTGCAGTTAGAACTGCAGCAGATTTGGCTGGAAACCAAAAAAAACATTATCTTTGTTACTCATAATGTGGAAGAGGCGGTTCTCTTAGCCGATCGGGTTATTGTCATGTCAGCCAATCCAGGAGCGATAAAAAAAGAGTTTCATATTCAGCTTGCTCGTCCAAGGCAGCCAGACAATATTGATTTAGCTTATCTTGCAGCAGATATTATGAAAGAATTAAAAGAGGAGGTGGAGAAGGTTGCCAAAGCTGAATTCGACACTAATTGGACTAGTAAAAAAGATCTTGTTTTACCTGATTCTGATAACGATATGGGAACTGGCATATAAGATAGGAGTAGATTGGCTCAAGTTATGGAAGCCGTATATATTTCCTTCTCCCATCGCTGTCTTTACCACCTTATGGAGCTTAATAATAGATGGAACGATGAGCATTGCCGTATTGGCAAGTGCAAAACGAATCTTTCTGGGATATATGTTATCCATTATCATAGGGATTTTTGTTGGTCTGGCGATTGTTCGGTTTAAATATTTAGATGAAAATGTGAGTCCATTGATCTTAGGACTACAGACCTTGCCGAGTATTTGCTGGCTGCCTTTCTCTATTCTTTGGTATGGGTTAAATGAAAGCGCTATTATCTTTGTTATCACCATTGGGTCAACCTTTGCGGTATCCATTGCCATCGAATCGGGTATGAAGAATATAAATCCTTTGTTTGTGAGGGCTGCAAAAACCATGGGAGCCAAGGGTTTTAGCCTCTATTGGAATGTGATTATTCCAGCGAGCCTTCCTGGTATTATTTCAGGGCTAAAGCAAGGCTGGTCTTTTGCCTGGAGAGCTTTGATGGCAGGAGAAATGATCTCTGCGACAAAAGGTCTGGGACAGGTCCTCATGGTCGGACGGGATTTAGCTGATATCAGTCAGGTTATGGCGATTATGATTGTGATTGTTATTCTGGGGGTTGCGGTAGATAAGCTGATTTTTGGTAGAATGGAAATCAATATTAGACAAAAATGGGGCTTAGATAAAGCCTAGTAATAAGAAGAACTGTGTGAAAGGTAAGTATTGTCAAGAGAAAGTAGGTAGCATATCTATGAATTTGAAAACTAAGAATCTTGAGACGGATATTCTAATCGTTGGGGGCGGAACAGCAGGCTGTTTTGCCGCAATCACCATTGCTGAGAATTCAGATGCACAAGTAATCATTGCAGAAAAAGCAAATATAAAGCGCAGCGGCTGCTTAGCAGCAGGGGTCAATGCACTAAATGCCTACATTGTAAAGGGGCAGACTCCTGAGAACTATCTTACTTATGCCAAAAACGATGCAGAAGGCGTGGTAAGAGAAGATCTTGTATATACTATTGCCCAGAAACTGAATCAGGTGACAAAAAAGGTTGAGGATTTAGGTCTTGTTATTTTGAAGGATGAAGCTGGAGAGTATGTTTCCCGCGGCAATCGCAATATCAAAATAAATGGTGAAAATATAAAACCCATTTTGGCGGATGCAGTGAGTAAGCTTCCTAATGTTACTGTGATCAATCGCATGAATATCATTGATTATATCCTGCAGGATGGAAAAATTATAGGCGCATATGGATTTTCTCTTGATACCGCTGTTTTATACGTAATCTCGGCAAAAGCTGTTATCTGTACTACGGGAGGGGCTGCAGGGCTTTATAAACCCAACAATCCTGGATTTTCTAAACACAAAATGTGGTATTCTCCCTTTAATACAGGGGCTGGATATGCCATGGGCATCCGAGCAGGCGCTGAAATGACAACGTTTGAAATGCGATTTATTGCACTTCGCTGTAAAGATACTATTGCCCCTACTGGAACCATTGCCCAAGGAATTGGAGCGCAGCAGACGAATAGTAAGGGAGAAGAATACGAGAAGAACTACGGTATTCCAAAGACCTCGATTCGAATGTACTCTACAGTAATGGAAAACCAAAAAGGCAAAGGCCCTTGTTATTTGCAAACAGTAGGGATTAGTCAAGAACAAGAACAGGATCTATATAAAGCTTACTTAAATATGTCACCTGCACAGACTTTGTCATGGTTGGAAAACGGAAAGGGGCCTGCCATTGAGAATGTTGAAATTGAAGGAACGGAACCTTATATTGTTGGTGGTCATACAGCAAGTGGGTATTGGATAGATACGAATAGAGCCACAACGATTCAGGGACTTTATGCTGCTGGTGACGTAGCTGGAGGCAGTCCTCAGAAATATGTAACAGGATGTTTTGCAGAAGGTGAAATTGCAGCTGTTGCTGCTGTAGCTTATATACAAGGCACAGTAATCACCCCACCTGACTTGCAGGAGGTTGAAAGAAAGGCAGAAGCTGTTAATGCTTTTTTAAGAAATGAACAAGGTCTTTATACGGTGGAAGAAATTGAAGAAGCTATGCAAAAAGTAATGGATGAATATGCAGGCGGAATTTCTTCCGGTTATGCTTTTAACCTTAGTAAGCTTCAAGTAGCGAAAAAACAAATTAAAGACTTATTACAGCTTAGCTATAAGCTTAAAGCCCATGATTTGCATGAGTTGATGCTGATTTACGAAGTCATTGACCGACTATATGTATGTGATACATTAATTCAGCATTTAGGCGCAAGGAAAGAAACGCGATGGCATACATTTCAAGAAAATGCAGATTATCCCACCCGAGATGATGAAAATTGGCTGAGATATGTAAATTCACGTTTTTCCAAGGGAGAAGTCAAAATAATACTGCGAGATTTAGTAAAGAAGGATGACATCTATGAGCATAAAGATTGATCGTCATAAGTGCATCGGCTGTGGAAAATGTCGAGAGGTTTGTCCTGGTAGTTTGTTAGCAGAAGATACGGCTGGAAAGACCCAGATCAAATATCCTAAAGAATGTTGGGGTTGTACCTCCTGTGTCAAGGAATGCAACTTTCATGCAATCCGGTATTATCTGGGAGCAGATATGGGGGGCAAGGGGAGTTATCTGTATACAGAGCAAGAAGGTCAACTCTTACATTGGATCATTGTTGCACCAGATGGCAGTAAGCAAATACTCACCATCGATAAGAGACAGGCTAATGCCTATTAGGAGGAACAAGTATGGATCATTTAGATAGACTCGAAGCGCAGAGTATTTTTATATTGCGGGAAGCCTATAAAAAATTTGGTAAGCTGGGAATGTTATGGTCAATCGGCAAGGACTCAACAGTGATGTTGTGGCTGGCTAAGAAAGCGTTCTTTGGTCATTGTCCATTCCCTTTTATTCATGTAGATACGACCCATAAGATACCTGAAATGATCGCCTTTCGTGATCGTATGGCGAAAGAATACAATATCG
>JBEQCC010000405.1:0-3677 GCA_041639455.1 Pelosinus sp.
ATTATTGCCGCGAGGTTGGGTGTTGGGGCGGGTGAAGCAGCGGTGTTTCCAGTGACTGCCAAGATTGCTGGTGACAACTTTCCTTCTAAGGAAAGGGCAACCGCGATTGGGTGGTATTTATCGGGAGCACGGTTAGGTTATGCCGCAACTCCGATTGTCATGGGCTTTTTGATTGCCCGGTATAGCTGGAGAATGGCATTTATAATCACTGGACTGGGGAGTTTGCTATGGTGTGTTCTTTGGTATTACTGGTACAAAGATCCTGTTAATCGATCAGAGTCAGGGGCAAATGCAGCTAAGCCTAAAACTGCCATCCCATGGATACAGCTTTTAACCAACAGGTGCACCTTAGGTATATTCTTAACAAAGTTTTGTGGGGACTATTTGTATTACATGTTTTTGACCTGGGTGCCTTCGTACCTAGTTATGGAGAGAGGATTCTCGATTCTTAAGATGGGCATATTTGCATCCCTGCCTTTTTTAACGGCATTTATTATTCAACCTGTTGCTGGTTATTTGTCTGATTGGCTTGTTAAAAGAGGAGCTAGTCTTACAGTTGCAAGAAAAGGTGTTCTTATTACCTCTCAATTATGCGCTTCATCCATTATGGCTGTTGGATTTGTAGATGATCCTATGGTAGCAGTCGCAATTTTGACCATTAATATTGCTGCAACGTCAACTGTAGGGGGCATGATGTTTACGTTAGTTACGGAAGTTTCACCTCCAGGTATGACTGGTACTGTAACTGGCAGCATGAATACCGTTGGTGCAATGGCGGGTATCCTTGCGCCAACAATCACAGGATTTATTGTCAAGTTGACGGGTAGTTTTCAGATGGCGCTGGCTCTTAGTGGGGGATTACTATTATTAGCAGCCTGTACGGTGTTGTTTGTTATACCGGCTATTAGGCCTATGGAGTTAGGGGAGAACAAGAATCCTTAGTCGTCATTCTTAGGACAAAGTTAAGTGAAAATAATGAAAAAAAGCGAAATAGTGAGAATTTTGTAGAAATATATAGCTAATAAAAATTAATAGTTGTTTATCAGGGACACAGTTTCTTTACTTGGAACAGAAGTAAGTGTACACTGCACGTAATGAATATTACATTAAAATAAAATGAGAAAAATATATTACAAATGCGGCGGGATATATTTGGCTCAACACCAAAATGTGTGCTTGACTAAATCATCAACTTATATATGTGAAATAAACTTTGATGGTATATAATTTTTTCCTTCTTTCTCAAAAAATTATTGTCAAGCACACATTCTGGTGTTGAGCCTATTATTTAAGGAGGTATTTTACATGAAACTGGGATTTATTGGATTTGGGGAAGTTGGTTTTGAAATGTCAACAGGATTTAAGGCATCAGGGTTAGAGCAGATTTTTGTCTATGATGTTATGCAGGGGCATGACGTTTATGGACCGCTAGTCAAGGAACGGGTTGAAAAGTCCAAAGTGACGCTGGTATCTTCCTCACAGGAAGTATTAGAGAACGTAGAAGTTGTTTTTGTAGCCGTACCTGGTAGCAAAGCTCTACAAACAGCAAAAGAGTTGGTTCCGTTCTTAAAAAGCTCACTATTATATGTTGATGTATCGGCTTCTTCGCCAGAAGTGAAACGTGGCATTTGGGAGTCAATTAAAGGAACAGGCGTATCTTTTGTTGATGCTGCAATGCTTGGATCATTGCCCCTATATAAAAATAAAGTTCCGACGTTAGCCAGTGGCAATGGCAGTGATCGATTATTAGAATTAATGACTCCTTATGGAATGGATCTTGAAAAAGTGAGTGATACTCCTGGCGAAGCGACAGGAATAAAATTTGTACGCAGTATTTTTATGAAAGGCTTACCAGCATTACTGGTAGAGGTTCTAGAAGCAGCATCGATCATGAAGGTTGACCATCTAGTTCTGAAATCATTAGCGGCGACCATGAATGCATGCTCCTTTGAACAAACACTAAATCGTCTGGTAACGGGGAGTGCTATACATGCAGAACGACGTGCTCATGAGATGAAGGACGTTATTGGAATGCTAGAAAGCATCAAGGTTGAGCCGACAATGTCTAAGGCAACCTTTGAAAGGTTAACTTGGCTAGCATCAAAAAATTTGAAACAAAAATTTGGTGGTAATACGCCTAAAGAGTGGCAAGACGTTGTTAAAGCCTGGCAATAGGTTGAAAATAATATAAATGTAGGAGCGTGAAATATGTCTGCAAATGCTAATGTGGTTAAAAGTGAACCTCAAAAAACTGGCCTTGACTATTGGCGAAAGCGTGTGGGTATTCCATTAACAATAATTATTTTCACAGCAGTATTAATGATGCCGACACCGGTTGGCTTGACACTTGCGGGCCAAAAATCACTGGCGTTGCTTGCCGCCCTCGTTACCATGTATTTAACCGAGCCTGTTGAACTGACGGTAGTCAGTCTGATGATTATACCCACCGCTGTTTTTCTAGGGCTGGGCAGCACGAAAGTTGTGTTAGAGAATTTTGCTACTTCTTCTATATTTTTATTGGTTGGAGCCACTATGATGGCCGCTGCTATGGAAAAGACACGTTTGGCCGAACGATTTACTTATTGGCTGCTGTCAACCATTGGCTGTACAGCGCAGAGAATCACGTTAGGGGTTACCATTGCCAATATTGCCCTGGCATTTATGGTTCCTTCAACTACTGCCAGAACGGCGATTTTATTGCCAGTATGTCTTAGTATCATCCATATATTTGAAAAGTCTGGCGACTATGGAAGAAATGGGCGGCTAAATTTCGCCATTAGTTTATTGTTAACTTTGGCCTTTACCAATTCTACTATGTCTGCCGGAATTCTTACGGCTACAGTGCCTAACCCTATTACTGTTGATTTTATTGCCAAGGGCGGTATGGTAATCAGTTATATGGATTGGCTGATGTACGGTTTGCCGCCAGCACTGCTCACTACCTTTTTTACTTGGTGGTATCTGCGCAAAGTGTTCAAGCCGGAAAGTGAAGAAATTCCCGGCGGAAAAGAATTAATTGCGCAAAGGCTTAAGGATATGGGGACTATTACAGGACCAGAATGGAGAACTCTGTTTGTATTCGCATTGGTAGTTGCGCTCTGGGCGACCGGAGGCATAACTAAGCTTGATACTACTGTGGCCTGTTATATTGGTGTTAGTTTGCTGTTTCTGCCTAAATTTGGAGTAATCAAATGGAAGGATACGAATCGGGACTCGGCTTACCACATTTTAATGATGAGCGGGGGCGCGCTTGCTGTCGGAGAATTTCTAATGAAGACGGGAGCTGCCAAATGGTTGGCGAATAACGTTTTCAACTCCCTGGGGTTAGTTGGAGCATCATCTATCGTAGTTGTGGCTGTGGTGCTGTTTGTCGTTCAGTTTTCCCGCATTGGTTTTTTTGGAACTACTGGTCTGACGGTGTTGTTTATGCCGGTACTAGTGGCATTGGCAGCTGCTGCTAATCTTCCTGCCGCCGCAATAGCATTGCCTGCAGGTATGTTGATCGGAGGTTTTCCATTCCTGATGTTTTATAATACCTTATCAAATATCCTTGTCTTTGGCACAGGTTATTTGACCGTAGGTGATTTTCCTAAGGTCGGCGGAGTCATATGCCTAGTCGGTGTTGTGATATATACTCTCTGTGCTGTAACTTACTGGCGGTGGTTAGGTTTGTTTAG
>JBEQCC010000406.1:0-3672 GCA_041639455.1 Pelosinus sp.
CATTTTTAACAGAAAATTACCTTTTTTTGGCTTTTTTTGACATTCTTTTTTTTTAGAAATAAATCGTTTTTTTAGAAATTTTACAATCTCTGCTGATTTCGTCCATTGTCGTTTTCTTAAAGCCAAAACGATCCAATCTATCTTTGGCTTTATCAAGGATATTATTTTTTATATCATCCATAACGATCACCTGCTGTTTATTATTGAATATCGATATAAGAGATTTTCCATAAATCTCCCCACCCATAAACTATTATAGTGTTTCAGTTTCCAAAATGCAATAAAAAACTAGAGAAAATATTACCGAACCGCAGAGTCACAGAGGGCGCAGAGAAAAGATAAAGCGAATAAAAACGCTACTCTCTGTCCTCTGCATCCTCTGTGCTCTCAGTGTCCAGCGTTCCTCTAAAAACTAAAAGCAATTACTTCCAAATCTCGTCTGCAATTTCCTTAATAAAACGGATCTTGTTCCATTGCTCTTCTTCCGTTAAATGATTTCCTTCTTCCGTCGAAGCAAAGCCACACTGTGGGCTTAAGCAAATTTGGTTAATATCAACATACTGCGTTGCCTCTTGAATTCGTTTTATAATATCATCTTTGTTTTCAAGCTCACCTTTCTTAGAACTGATTAGACCTAAAACCACTTGCTTATCTTTGATAAACCGCAAAGGCGCAAAATCTCCTGCACGATCAGTATCGTATTCTAAGTACAAAGCATCTACATTCACAGTTCCAAACAGTACTTTTTCAATTGCCTGATATCCACCAGAAGCTGCCCATGTAGAATTATAGTTGCCACGGCACACATGCATGGTAATAGCCATATCTGTTGGATGCCCTGCAATTGCTTCATTGTTAACGCGAGCATAAAGTTTAGCAATTTCATTTGCATCTACTCCTTCTTGCTGCCTGGCAGTCCAATACTCCTGATCACAAAGCATCCCCCACGTACAATCATCAAGTTGCAGATTACGGCAGCCGACTGCATAAAACACCTTAATGATGGCCTGATAAGCCTTTGCAATATCGGCAACGAGCTCATCCAAATTACTATAGATTGCTTGGGTAATCGCTTTATTTTCACCGCGGTAAAGTT
The DNA here is from genome assembly GCA_041639455.1 of Pelosinus sp. GTDB lineage: Bacteria > Bacillota > Negativicutes > DSM-13327 > DSM-13327 > Pelosinus. The sequence continues at coordinate 1,097 of JBEQCC010000406.1, forward strand.
CGGCAAGGAATTGCGCAGGAGCAGGAATCGTCTGGCGCGCAATCACTCCATCACCAGCAATCTTTTTTAAGAATGCAAAGTGGGCAACCATGGGGTGGCTTTAAAGAATCGTAATTCCTGCTATTATAATGTTTCGTATGTCTTTTTCAACAATAAAGCATCATATTCAACTCTTGGACCTTCACATATAACGCAGCCCTTCACATTGAAATCTTTTAGTGCTTGTAAGCAGGCTTTAAAGTTGAAGTCACTTTCCTCTAAGGGAAGGTGATTTCTCTCACCTTTTTCGCTGTACTGAATTCCGCCCATATGAATATGAAGATCATGTAAAGCAACCTGCCCTAATTCATCTACTATATATTGAAGTAATTTGGCAAAATCATCATACTCCTTTAAGCTGCCGTTGTTTCTAGCATGTATGTGAGCAAAATCAACACATAGTTTGCATGAGCTGACTTCTTTGCACAAAGATACTAATTCTTCAATTGTTCCGAATTGCGTTCCTTTTCCAGTAGTCTCTAATCGATAATCGATTCCTTTATATGGCAGTCTGGATAAATTTTGTCGTATCGTATCATATGTCATCTCTTTAGAATCCTTCAGATAAAACCCTGGGTGGAAAATAAGACTTCGCCCTTGAACTTTGGCTAGAGCCTCTGCCGCATTTATGATTCTTTGCATTGATTCCTCTTGTTTCTGCCAGTCATCTGCATTTAAATTTATATAATAGGACCCATGAGCCGATAAATAAAATTCATTTTTGAGTTTGTTTTCCAATATAGCATCTTTGTTCTTATCCGTTACATTGACAGACCTGACAAAAAGAAGTTCCATTGCCTCCAGGCCAAACCCTTTCAAATAGGTTATCCCGGATGCATAGTTAAATTTCTGACCATTACCAATGGGAAGACCAGATATCCCAAAAAGAAGTCTATTTATCCCCCTCACCTTCCCTGTTAAATATGCCATTTTTATCCTACATTACCCACAGCGATTAAAATGAGCATCTCACCCCAACAGCTACATAATCATTTCCGAGGAAATAGTAACAGTAACTAAACTACTGTATACAAATCGACTCTATGATTCTTCATTAGTCTGATTCACGAATGTTTTGATGATACGTTTCATATAGTTCAGCATAGCTTCTTCTAAATCATATTCTCCATCATGCAGGCACCAATTATATACCACACCTCTTGCAGCGATGAACAAATACTCAGTAATTTCCTCTGGGGTGAGATCCTTTACTAATTGATTTCCTGCTTGACCTTTTTGTATGATGCCTTGTAATAAGACTTGCATATATCTCTTTTTGGCTATAAATAATTTATTGTGAGAAGTATACAATTGTTTCGTCGTATCAATACCGGAAGTAACATTATATTTAGCATAATATCTAAAATAGTCTAGTATTTGATCGGCAGCGTTAGGGTTGTCGATCTTATTTGCTACTTCATTCCGAAAATAAGCATCCCCTCTTTTGTATATTTCAATTAAAATATCATTTTTAGAATTAAAATAATTATAAAAAGAGCCAACTGAAACTTTAGCTTTTTTGCAGATATCATCTATTTTAATGTTGTCAAATCCCTTAGCATCAATCAATTCAAGAGCAATATTGTAGAGTTTATTCTTTGTATGAATTGCTTGCTGCTGTCTGCTGTTTAAATTCTTTTTATCCATTAAAATCTCCTTATCACCAATACTACTATTGCATAACACGCCATAACAGATGTCGTTTTTCGTAATACCATTTTGCAGTTGAATTCGACAAAAACAAAAGGAAATCCTTGATTCCATAGAAATTTTTAAGGGGTTATTAAGTAACCTAACCTACAATGGCTTAACGTAAATGATATAAAAATTACCATTGCCACGATTGACAAAAATATAAGAAAAATATAGAATTAATTCAGTGAACAGATTCACTGAATTAATTCACTTTTAATAAAATAAAGAGGTGACATTATGAAAAATCAGCACAAAATCTTATTTGATAAAATGAAAATTGGATCTCTTGAATTAAAAAATCGTTTTGTAATGTGTCCAATGGGTCCAGGTGGTATGTGTGATGATGATGGTAGCTTTACCGAAAATGGCCGACAATATTATATCGAACGTGCCAAAGGAGGAACTGGCCTTATCATAACGGGTACAGTGCTTGTAGAAGAAAAAGCAGAAGCCAAAACAGGACACTTTCCTTATCCCCAGCGAAATCCTAAAAAATTTATAGAAACAAGCCGGCTGATGAATCAGGAAATTCATCAATATGGTTCTAAAATATTTGCGCAGCTTACTGCAGGGTTTGGTCGAGTCGGGCTTCCTAACATTAATACATTCTTAGAAAAATCCGTAGGTCCATCAGCGATTCCCCATCGCTGGGCACCAGAACATGTTGTTCGCCCTCTTACAATCGAAGAAGTAAAATCCATTGTGAAGAGTTTTGGAGTGGTGTCAAAGATCATCAAAGAAGCCAATTATGATGGTGTTGAAATTCATGCCGTTCACGAAGGTTACTTATTAGATCAATTTAGCACAACCTTCTGGAATCAGCGTACCGATGAATATGGCGG
>JBEQCC010000407.1:0-3657 GCA_041639455.1 Pelosinus sp.
GTGTGGACAGAACAAAAAAGCGTAATACTTCCGGAGAGTAATGCTCTAAAATATCCTTTACTAAAAAGAAATTTCCTAACGACTTACTCATCTTTTCTTCATTTACGGTAATAAAACCATTGTGAAGCCAATAGCGGACGAAAGGCTGGCTTTCTTCCACAAAGGCTTCCGACTGGGCAATTTCGTTCTCATGGTGAGGGAAAATCAAATCACTGCCACCGCCATGAAAATCAAAACTATTTCCCAAATATTTTAGAGACATGGCCGAGCATTCAATGTGCCAACCTGGCCGTCCCTTTCCCCAAGGGCTCTCCCAGGCTGGCTCACCAGGCTTAGCGCTTTTCCATAACGCAAAATCCATAGGATGATGTTTGCGCTCATCTACATCTACTCTGGCACCAGCTTTCATGTCTTCAATATCACGACCACTTAATTTCCCATAATCATTAAATTTTTCAACACTGTAATATACGTCGCCGTCAACAATATAAGCATAGCCTTTTGTTACTAAACCTTCAACAATGTTAATAATTTCTGTCATATGATCGGATACCGTTGGATATATGTCAGCCCTACGAATGTTTAATTTATCCATTACTTCAAAATAAGAGACAATATAACGGTTAGCAATCACATCCCAAGTCACACCTTCGGCATTGGCCGCTTTAATGATTTTATCATCAACATCTGTAAAGTTTTGTACATGAAAAACTTCGTATTTACAGTGCTCAAGATAGCGTTTTATTACATCCCAAGTAATAAAAGGTCTGGCATTCCCAATATGCGGATGATTATAAGGAGTTACCCCACAGACGTACATCTTAACTTTACCGGCCTCATGAGGTATGAACTCTTCTTTTTGCCTAGTCATCGTATTATATACTTTTAATGCCATTTTTTCTTAGCTCCTCTTCTAAAAGATCAATTCGTTCTTCCATTTTAAACATATGATGCTGCAAGCACTGCAGCATTTCCTGCACCGGATCTGGTAAATCATCATGTTCTAAGTCAATAACCTCAACACCATTTATCTTCTTACCATTATGCCACACAATTTGCCCTGGAATACCTACCACTGTGGAATTAGGAGGTACTGTCTTTAAAACGACGGAACCTGCGCCAATTTTAGAATTATCTCCTACTGTAAAAGATCCTAATACCTTTGCACCACTGGCAACTACCACATTATTTCCAATTGTAGGATGGCGTTTGCCTTTTTCTTTACCCGTTCCCCCCAACGTTACTCCTTGGTATAATGTTACATTCTCCCCCACTTCTGCCGTTTCCCCAATAACAATACCCGTACCATGATCAATAAATAATCCTTCTCCAATTGTAGCGCCAGGGTGAATTTCAATTCCCGTTATAAATCGCGCTATATTAGAGATCATACGAGGAAACACAACCCACCCTCGCTTATAAAAATAATGCCCAATGCGATGCAGCCAAATCGCATGAAGTCCAGGATAGCAGAGCAATACTTCCCACACCGTTCTTGCTGCCGGATCACGTTCAAATACCACCCTAATATCCTTTTGTAACCGTGCAAACATAGGATATTCCTCCCTCTTAATAAATATCAACAAAAAAAAGACCACCATCTCATACAGAGACAGTGGTCCGTGGTTCCACTCTGCTTAGGTATTAATACCTCTTAGACGCAAAATAACGGTTGCTACCGAATTGGCCTACTATACATTCAGCCAACTTGTTCATGGGTGCATTTTGGGTGTCTCTTTCCTAGTACCGCTCTCAGCCAGTGGCGCTACTTCTCTGGATGGCAGATTTACACTTACTTTTCCCAATCATTACATTTCTTATATATGTATGCAGTATCACCAAACTTGGTTACCTCATAAAACGATAACTACTCAAGTTGTGTTTACTCTTCATATTATCTTATTATGAAATTATACTAAGAGAGGGTAGGTGTGTCAATTAGATTTTACCTAATGTACACGTTATTCTGTTCAAGATTTTTTCTCTGCCAATTAAAGCAATAATTTTATCTAAATCCGGACCATGCATTTTACCCGTTACTACAACCCGCAGAGGCATAAAGACCTTTTTACCGCCTAATTTTAATTCTTTTGTAATACTTTTCAAAAGAGCCTTAACACTAGGAGCATCTACAACGTCTAGCCCTTGTAATTTTTCACAAAAGCTCTTGATAACAGCAGGAACATCTTCGTCCCGTAAAACCTCAGCAGCTTCCTCATTTTCAAATTCAACTTTTTTCGTAAAGAAAATATCGATATGATTCACAATTTCTGCTGCATAACTAATATACTCTTGCAATAAAGCCACAACTTGCGTCAGCCATTCTCGATCTTTGGCAGATAACTCCTCACCAATGTACCCAGCTTGTCTTAAGTGAGGCAAAGCAAGTTCTGTAATTACTTCTGGAGCAGCTTTCTTAATATATTGAGCACTAATAAAATTTAATTTATCCACATCAAAAACTGCAGGATTTTTTGCTACTCGTTCCATAGAAAATTCTTCAATTAATTCTTCTAATGAGAAAAATTCTTTTTCCCCACCAGGTGACCAGCCTAAAAGAGCCAAAAAATTTATAATCGCTTCCGGTAAATAGCCTAAATTGCGATATTTTTCAACAGAGGTAGCACCATGACGTTTACTCATCTTCGTACGATCGGCACCTAAGATCAAGGAAATATGACCAAATGTCGGTGGTGTAAAGCCCAGGGCTTCGTATAATACGATTTGTCTGGGCGTATTCGACAAATGTTCTTCGCCACGAATTACATGGGTAATTTTCATTAACGCATCATCAATCACAACGGCATAATTATATACAGGAATGCCATCTGATTTCACAATCACAAAGTCCCCCACACCATTTGAATCAAAGCTCACCGTATCCCGCACCATATCCTTAAAGATAATCTGCTTATTTTCTTCTACATGAAAACGTACTGTAGGCTTACGACCTTGGGAGATGAAATGATCCTTCTCTTCTTGCGTAAGATGCAGGCATTTTCCGCCGTAATGAGGAGTTTCTCCCTTATCCGATTGCAGCTGACGTTCCTCATCCAGCTCTGCCTCACTACAATAACAATGATACGCTCTACCCTCATTTAATAATTGTTTTGTATAAGTGCGATATGTATCCAAACGTTCAGTTTGGCGATAAGGTCCATATTCTCCGCCTACATCAGTGCCTTCATCCCAGGTGATTCCCAACCATTTCAGTGCATCTTTAATATTTTCTTCTGATTCTTTTGTGGAGCGTTCTAAATCCGTATCTTCAATCCGCATAATAAATTTACCATTATACTTTTTTGCCAATAACCAATTAAATAACGCCGAACGAGCGCCTCCAATATGAAAAGGACCCGTTGGGCTTGGTGCAAACCGCACTCGAATATCCTGCTGTAACATGCAAATTCCCCTCCAAGACGTCTTTCTATGTATATAGTTAGTTTCATATAATTCTAGCAGATTCTCTATCTTTATGCAAAAAAAAGCTTTTGGCACTCGTGGTCTTATACCCCAAGTGCCAATACTGCTGTTACTCAACTTTTATCACAAATAATCCATCTACCAAATCCGGGGCTATAAATGTCGTCTTTGCATTAGAAAATGCCGATACCGGCCTAGCACCATCACCTAAAATAGCCAGCCGCCAAACAATCC